>NZ_CALPDC010000015.1:0-55219 GCF_943193165.1 Weizmannia agrestimuris | reverse complement strand
AAAAAGTTTTGGATCAGCTCCTTAAAAAAACGATCATGCACGTGATAACCGGCATGTTTTTCCATTACAAGTTCCAATGGCAACACCCCTTTTCTCATTTTTCAGTTTTATTATAAAGGACAAACGTTCGTTTTTCAAGTGGATTTTGCAAATTTGGTCCGGCATTCTCCTTTTGCATATTTCTTATCAATTTATCGTAACCAATAAAGCCCTCCATGATTTATACAAAAACTGTTCAAAACCTGAATATATGGCACTATGAAGGAAATGTCGCAGGTGGCGCAATGAATGAGATTTGTGGTGCAAAATTCATTCAATTTTCGCCTTATTTTTCCGTATCAGAGAAAAAGAAAAACGACTGCAAATGCAGTCGTATCAAGGGTTTAAAAAATTTTAAGCTAATTGTTCAGTTTTTAGAAAACGCCCTCGGCAGGAATCGAACCCACATTTTGAGAACCGGAATCTCACGTGCTATCCTTTGCACCACGAGGGCAATAAGTGATTCAACAATAATAGATTATAAAGGACAATGAACAAAAAAGCAAGCCCCTTTTTGGTTTTATTTTATCGGAATTTGGTTATGATGGGTATTGTAGTTCAGGTGAAGGCAATTCTTTTGACCTTCATTGACCAATATTGTATGATCAGTACATAAGGATGGAGAATAATTCCTTTAACATCCATGATATAGCATATGATGGACCATTCCGAAGAGAAGAAGGAGGATACTCAATATGAATTTAATTCCCACAGTAATTGAACAAACAAACCGCGGGGAACGCGCATACGACATTTATTCCCGCCTGTTAAAAGACCGGATTATTATGCTTGGCAGCGCGATTGACGACAATGTTTCCAACTCGATTGTTTCCCAGCTTTTGTTCCTGGAAGCGGAAAACCCTGAAAAAGATATTTATCTTTATATTAACAGTCCTGGCGGGAGTGTCACTGCGGGCCTTGCCATTTATGACACCATGCAGATCATCAAACCGGACGTGCAAACGATTTGCGTCGGGATGGCTGCATCAATGGGCTCCGTGCTGTTGACCGCCGGCACGAAAGGGAAACGTTATGCCCTGCCGAACAGCGAAGTGATGATTCACCAACCATTAGGCGGCGCCCAAGGCCAGGCAACAGAAATTGAAATCGCGGCAAAACATATTTTGTATACGCGCGCGAAATTAAACAAAATTTTGTCCGACCATACCGGCCAGCCGATTGAAGTGATCGAAAGGGATACAGACCGCGATAACTTCATGAGCGCGGAAAAAGCAAAAGAATATGGTTTGATTGACCATATTATGACAAAAAAAGAATTGAAATAAAATTGAACAAGGCCGTCCGCAAGCGGGCGGCCTTGTACTGTGTTTGAAACCTGCAGGCTGATTCCGGCGCATGCGCTTACATTAGGACGGAAGTTTTTCTTTTCCTTCAATATAGTTTGCCAAATGTTCAAATGCTTCTTCTTCATCACTCCCGTCCACGCTCAGCGTAACAGTTTCTCCATGGCCTGCGGCAAGGGTCATCAGCCCCATAATGCTTTTTGCATTCACCTTTCTTCCTTCTTTTTCAAGAAAAATTTCCGATGAAAAGCGGGTGGCTTCCTGGACAAATTGGGCTGCAGGACGCGCTTGCAAACCGGATTTTAATTTCACTTCCAATTGTTTTTCGATCACGATAACCCTCTCCTTTCAAGTAGCAGGATAGGGGCGCTGCCAATACGCCCCCCATCTTTGTACTTTTTAAACCTATTCATCTTAGATAAGTTGAATTTTAACATAACTACTTCTTTACATGTTATGAGAAGCCATGTCTTATCCTGCTCGTAATTTGCGCGAAAAACTAAAGCTTATAATATATAGATGTTGGTACCCATTATGAATTTTTATTGACAGGCCCGTTTGCCCGCAGTTTCTCGGCAATTTCATCGATTTTGCGGAGCCGGTGATTGATGCCGGATTTGCTAATATGCCCGCCGGACACCATTTCGCCGAGTTCCTTCAAAGTCACATCCTGGTGGTTCACGCGCAATACTGCAATCTCGCGCAGTTTCTCCGGCAGTGCATCAAGGCCGACCGTTTCTTCAATATAGCGAATGTTTTCCACTTGACGGAGGGCGGCTCCGATCGTTTTATTCAAATTGGCCGTTTCGCAATTGACGAGCCGGTTGACGGAATTGCGCATATCCCGAACAATCCGGACATCTTCAAACCGGAGCAGGGCATGATGGGCACCGATAATATTGAGAAACTCCGTAATCTTTTCCGCTTCTTTTAAATACGTAATATAGCCCTTTTTTCTTTCAAGCGTCTTGCTGTTTAAATGAAACCCGTTCATCAGGCGGCATAGCGCATCGTTGTGCTCTTTGTATTGGGAGGAAATTTCCAGATGATAAGAGGAAGTTTCCGGATTGTTAACGGATCCGCCCGCCAGAAAAGCCCCACGCAAATAGGAACGTTTGCAGCACTTTTTCTTCAGCAGTTCCGGGGAAATGTTCCGGGTAAAGGTAAAATGTTCACCGAGAATATGCAAATCTTCCAATATTTCTTTTGCCCGGGCCTTTAGCCTGACAATGTAGACATTGTTTTTTTTCAGGCGCATTTTTTTCCTGACTAATAATTCCACCGGGACGTCATATAATCTTTTTACAAGGACGTAAATTCGCCTAGCAATGGCGGCATTTTCCGTCTGCACATTGACAACCAGCACCTTGTTGGAAAAAGATAAAGATCCGTTCATCCGGATCAGTGCCGATAATTCGGATCTCACGCAGCAATCTTTTACTGCTAAATTGGTCAGCTCTTTTTTGATCTCTGATGCAAATGACATCCTCCAGGCCCCTCCCTTGGCAAAATTTAGAGCTATGCGAAAAAATGCACATGAAAAGGGGATGTTCCACCTTTATCCTTTCACCGGGCACTGGAGCGTGAAAGCCATTGCTGCTTTTTCAAAATATCATAAAGGATTTCGGCAACTTTTTCCGTATCGTGGCGGATGACCCCGCCTTTATACGTTAAAATATTTCCCGAAACCACCTCCAGGCCGAGCCCCATTAAACGCTTCACGTCGTATACAACAGGCTGTGCCAACTCCTTGCGATACCGGTGCATAATCGGTTCCGGCACATCTTCATCATTAACGAGGATCGTATCAATACAGGCACTACCCATATGGTTGAAAATCGCCTGCACATGATCCGCGGCAGTATAATGATTCGTCTCGCCCGCCTGCGTCATCAAATTGCATACATACACTTTTTTCGCATTTGCCTGGCATACTGCTTCTCCAAGACCTGGCACCATTAAATTCGGCAAAATACTTGTATAAAGGCTGCCTGGGCCGATCACGATCAAGTCAGCTTCCTGAATGGCCGTTAATGTTTCCGGAAGCGGCTGAATGACTTCTGGGGTCAAAAACACCCTTTTGATTTTTTTGCCGGCACACGGAATTTTGGATTCTCCGGAAACGATCGATCCGTCTTCCATTTCGGCGTGCAACACGACACTTTGGTTGGCGGATGGTAAAACCTGCCCCCGTACATTCAGGACTTTGCTCAGTTCCTTTACGGCGTGCACAAAATCTCCAGTTATCGAAGTGAGCGCCGCAATAATCAGATTGCCAAGCGAATGCCCGGAAAGTTCATCGCCGGTTTCAAAGCGGTGCTGGAACATTTTTTCAAGCAGCGGCTCCACATCGGATAAAGCCGCAAGCACATTGCGGATGTCCCCCGGTGAAGGAATGTCCATTTCATTGCGGATTCTTCCGGAACTCCCGCCGTCATCTGCAACAGTTACAATGGCACTGATCTCAACCGGGTATTTTTTCAGCCCCCGCAAAAGCACGGGAAGCCCCGTCCCGCCTCCGATCAGTACAATTTTCGGATGCCTCATGGCTTACGCTCCTCTTTTCTTTTAATATCACGGTGAGAAATCGTTGTATGATAGTCTTTTTCAAAAAAATGGCCGATATACTCGGCAAGCGCTACGGAACGGTGCTGTCCGCCCGTGCACCCGATGCCGATCACCAGCTGGCTTTTCCCTTCCCGTTTGTAATGCGGGAGCATAAAAGCAAGCAAATCGGTCAGCTTTTCAAGAAATTTTTGCGTTTCATTCCATTTTAAAACGTAAGTGTATACCTCTTCGTCCAGTCCGGTTTTCGGGCGCATATGTTCAATATAGAATGGATTCGGCAAAAACCGGACATCAAAAACAAGATCACAGTCAATCGGAATACCATTTTTGAAGCCGAACGACAGGACATTAACCGTGAAAAACGACTGCTTATTCGCCGAAAACTCCAACACGATTTTTTCGCGAAGTTCGCGCGGTTTTAAATTGGATGTGTTAAGAATAAGCTGTGCGCGCCCTTTCAGCTCCTCAAGGATTTTTCTTTCCTGCTGTATCCCTTCCAGCGGCGTCCCATCCGGCGAAAGCGGGTGTGAACGGCGCGTTTCTTTATACCTGCGTACGAGCACAGAATCATCCGCATCTAAAAATAAAATGGTGGGCGTAACCCACGAAGACTTGTCAAGTTCATCCAGCGCCCGGAACAAGTCATCAAAGAATTCACGGCCGCGCAAATCCATTACAAGCGCGACTTTATTCATTTTATTACTGGCATCTTTCATCAGTTCCAGAAATTTTGGCAAAAGCGTCGGCGGCAAATTATCGACACAGAAAAACCCGAGATCCTCCAGGCTTTGGATCGCAACTGTTTTTCCGGCCCCACTCATGCCGGTAATGATGACAAACTGCATTTGATTTCCTTCTAAACCCATTCTTTTTCCCCCTGACGGAAAATTTAGCATGGCGTTTCAGCTTGGATCGAGCCTGTATGAAAGCAATTCAAAGTCGGGCGTGTACGTAAACTGGCCGTAGATGATGCCGCTTCCGTGAACCATATATTCCAAGATATGGGTATCCCCCGCCGCCATCGGCAAGTTCTTCATTTCATCAATGGCATGCCACTGCAAAATTCCTTCAGCAGATTGCTCGAAGTTTTTGCCGTCGCCGTCTGTGGCAACAAACGTAAACATCATCCATTCAGACACGGGTTTATCCCCGTCTTTGATGACAATGGTGAAAACGCCTTTTAAATCAGGATGTTTTAAATAGATGCCCGTTTCTTCACGGTATTCACGAATGACAGCTTCACGGACCGTTTCTCCTTGCTCCATTTTCCCACCGGGTGCAACCCACCAGTTGCGCCGCGGCTTTTGCAGCAATAAAACCTGTCCGTCTTTGATGAATACACAATTTGTTATTCTTTGCAAAGGAGTCACCTCATATCTGAACCGGAATGATGCGGACAAATCCGCATCTATTCAACCGATGGATAAACCTTTCCCGTGCGTAAAACCATGTACCTTTTTATTATACTATTAATGAAATGGTTGAACAATGAATGCACCTGCCCCGTTTGTGTCAAGTTTTCCCCAATCGTGAAAATCGCATGGGTGAGGACAAGTCCGTGGCTCCTGAACTTTGATTTGTCTTTCACCGGGCAGATGAAGGACAAATGGCTGGCAGCTGCGCTTTGTTTTGTCTTTCATTATGCCGGTGAAGGACAGAATACTGGCAGCCATCTTATAAAATGTCTTTCATCGGGGTGATGAAGGACAAATCGATACCCGTCATACCTTGTTTTGTCTTTCATCGCATCGATGAGGGACAAATGGCAAGCAGTCGCGCTTTGTTTTGTCTTTCATCAAACCGGTGAAGGACAAATAGGCGCCCGCCACCCTTTAAAATGTCTTTCATCTCCCGTATAAACGAGCCAGCGCATTTATCAGCCGGAAAAAGCAGCGCAATATCCGCACCGCAATTTTTGCGCAAAAAAAAAAAAAAGAGCACAGGATTTTCCTGTGCCTGGGAGATAGGTTCCTTGAACCGCTTATAGCCGGAGCCATAAGTGTTCTTGGTTCAAACATATAAAAAAGGGGGTCAATTTATATTTACATCATACCGCAAGTTTATTTCATGCGGGTTACAAACACGTTAAAACCACTTGACGTTTTCCCTGTTTTTAGCAAAATGCCGGGGATACACGCCTTTTTATCCAGCAATCAACCGGCTTTCATGGCTTCTTTCACTTCTTCTACATAATGCTGGGCGTTTTGTGCGGCAATGCTGCCGTCGCCCGTTGCCGTGACGATTTGGCGGAGCGTTTTTTCACGGACATCGCCGGCTGCAAAAATGCCCGGAATTTTCGTTTCCATTTCCTCATTCGTCAAAATATAACCGGCTTCATTCGTAATGCCCAGGTTTTCAAAAGGCTTGGTCAAAGGCACCATGCCAATATAAATGAAAACGCCGTCCGTTTTAAATGGTTTTTCTGATCCGTCCACAGTCGAAACGAGCGTCACAGCGCCGACTTTTCCGTTTTCTTCATGGATTTCTTTCACCGTATGATTCCAGATAAAGTCAATTTTTTCATTTTTAAAAGCCCGGTCCTGCAGGATTTTTTGCGCCCGCAGCTGATCACGCCGGTGCACAATCGTCACTTTATTGGCAAAGCGCGTCAGGTAATTTCCCTCTTCAACAGCCGAGTCACCGCCGCCAACGACAACGAGATCTTTTCCTTTGAAGAAAGCGCCGTCGCACACTGCACAATAAGAAACGCCGCGGCCGCCCAGTTCGTTTTCGCCTTTGACACCGAGTTTCTTATATTGGGCGCCCGTTGCGATAATCACAGCAAGCGCTTTGTATGCTTTTGCGCCTGCTTTGACAATTTTATAATCCCCGTCTATCTCAATGCCTTTAATATCGCCGTATGCATACTCGGCACCGAACTTTTTGGCATGCTCAAACATTTTATTTGATAGCTCCGGACCGAGAATCGATTCATAACCCGGATAGTTTTCCACTTCTTCCGTGTTGACCATCTGGCCTCCTGGAACGCCACGCTCGATCATCAAGGTTTTCAAGTCTGACCGCGATGCATAAACGGCAGCTGTCATCCCGGCAGGCCCCGCCCCGATAATGATCACATCATAAATTTGTTCTTCACTCATCGTTTGTACCACTCCTTATTGAAAGGCCGCGGCCGGGAAACCGCAGGCCGCCTGTTTTCATCGTTCCACAAAGATGCAATTCCATACGATTTTTTTGAAAAAAACCCACTCTCTTTTATGCAGTGGGGTTTTCTTTCATTCTCTATAGTAAAGGAATATTGGTTTATCGTCTATTTTTGTGCTTAAAGGAGCGATTTGATCCGGTTTGCGTATTTCCTTAATGTGGAGACGGAAATCCGGTACTCCCTTGCGATTGCCTGTTGGGATACTTTATCGCCTTTTTGGTGATGCCACAAGTAATCGATAGCGGCGGCAAAACCGGACTCATTTTGAAACCGTTCCCCGCGTTTCAGACCGGTTAAAAAAATCGAAAACCAGGCGAGCATTAAGTTCGTATAGCCCGGAAACATCGGACCGTAATGGCTGTGGAGGATACATGCAATATTGTGGCCGCGCACAAACACCTCATCCGGGTCAAACGATTCGCGAATATCCGACTCCAGCACATGGGCGAGATAAATTTTTTCGGTCAGCGTAAAATCGTCAAGCGGTTTAAAATCCGGATGCGATACGATATCCGAACGATTGGAAGACAATCCGATCATGAAAATTCCGAAGAACCGCTCGGGCAACTCCGTGCTGTTCAACCTGTCCAAAATAAACTGGACATTTTTCTCGTTCATTTTCTTTTCCATTTCCCGGTTCCATGGTTCGCAGCCTTTTTTCTCCGGATTCAGTTCCACAAGCTGCTCCCAGGCGGCTTCTGCTGCCTGTTGCCGGTTCGTATGGTAAGCCGCCCGCGAAAGCCAGTAGTAAAACGAAGCATCCCCGTCAAATCCAACTTTTTTCAACCGGTTCAGCCAAAGGTACGCCTCTTCATAGCGCCCGACAATTGCAAATGTTGCACCGAGTTTATATTGATGGTCCAGTAACACCGGCCGAACTTTTTCAAGGCCGCGTAAAATCTGTTCCAGCTTTTCGTCATCGCGTTTATGGTAGTAAAAAACCGCTAAATTGCAAAGTGCATGAAGGTTGCCAGGGTTCTTTTCGAGCAAATCCATCAGTACCTCGACCGCTTTTTCCGTCTGGCCAAGGTAAAAACACGCAAGCGCCATGTTGTTGTAGGCAGACCAGAAATCGGGGTATTTCTTGATCAGTTTATGCAACTCCGAAAGCGCCGTATCGAAATGTCCCGCTTCGAGATACCGCCTTGCTTCCTCTTGTCTGGCCATGAGTTCGTCCTGTTCATACGAAATAGCGCCCGTTTCGTCCTCTTCTTCCAAATCAAGCACATAAATGAGTTCTTCTGCTTCTTCCCTGTACTCGCCAAACGGGTCCAGTTCAAGATATTTTCGCGCATGGTATAAAGCTTCGTTAAAAAATCCGAGATCCGCATAATTATTGGCAATAAAATAATGGCATTCGACCATGCCGGGATCGAGTTTTGCTAAAATATGGCGAAAAATGTCAATCGCCTTCCGAAACGCTTCACAATGGGTATAAATGATCGCAAGCTGGCAGGCGATGACCGGATCATACGGGTCAAGCTGGGCAGCGCGCTGCATATATTTCAATGCCTTTTTGATGTCATGGCGGTCATAAGCCTGGACACCTTTATTAAAATAGTATTCTCCCGTTGGTACAAAAGACAGCACATTGTCATGTTCCTGCCTTAATTTGGAATCTTTGCTCATGTTGTTCCCTCACAAACAAGTAACATTCATCGTTTCTTGTAGTATAACATACAATTGGAAAGCCTTTAACCTTTTGGGATAAAGTAATTCTTCCCTTTTTTATCGTTTTGTTTGTTCCGGGTCTTTCTTTTCGCTACTTTTCTGCCTGATTTGAAGCGGATTCCCGCAAGCAAAGGCACCAGCCGGCACATCTTTATGGACGACAGAACCGGCGGCCACCACCGCCCTGTCTCCGATCGTTACACCTGGAAGGATCGTCGTGTTCGCCCCGATCATCACATCATCGCCAATCACAACTTCACCGATTCGGTATTCATCAATCAAATATTCATGCGCGAGAATGGTCGTATGATAGCCGATCACGCAATTTTTGCCGACTGTGATCATCTCCGGGAACAGAATATCGACAAGCGCTTTGTAGGCAAAAGCCGTCCTGTCCCCGACTTTCATGTGCAAAAAGATGCGGTACATTTGGTTTTTAAGACGCAAAAACGGAAGAAAGCGCGCAATTTCAATGACAAGCACGTTTTTAAAAACTTTCCAGAATGAAACGGTTTTATAAATTTGCCAAAGGGCATTCGATCCTTTAACCGGATACCGCTTTGTATTTCTCATTTCACATGGACCCCGACAATTTCAGCAAGATCCGTCATCGTTTCGAGCATAAAATCCGGGTTGTATTGCTCGAGAAAAGCGCGCCCTTTTGCCGACCATGCCACACCGGCCGAAAAGGTGCCGGCATTTTTCCCCGCTTCGATATCATGGTAATTGTCGCCGATCATCATCGCTTCTTCCGGCTTTGAACCGAGAAGGCGGAGCGCTTTTTGAACAGGCTCCGGATCCGGTTTGGCCTTTTTGACATCATCAAGCGCCACAATCACATCAAAAAACGGGTCCAGTTTTGCCAGTTTCAGTCCTTTCTTGATCGTGTCCTTCATTTTTGTTGAAACAATTCCGAGCTTAAAGCGGTGTTCCTTGAGCATTTTAATCGTGTCATATACGCCCGGAAATTCCTTTACAAGCGCATCATGCTGCTGAATATTATACGTCCGGTATTTGGCGGTCATTTCTTCCGCCCGTTCCGGATCGATCGATAGAAACGTGTCGATTAAAGGCGGGCCGTTAAAAATGAGCACGTCCTCGCGGCTGTAACGGCCCGGATAGTACGCATTGAGCGTATACAAAAAGGACTGGATAATCAATTCGTTCGTGTCAATTAAAGTGCCGTCAAAGTCAAACAACAATGTCGTAATCCGGTTTTTCAATCTGCTTCCCTCTTTCTTTTCCTGGCTCCGTTTGGCCGGAAAGCCTGTTTGCCTCTCTGAAACGGGCTGAACCATCCGGAAAAATTAAGCCTTTTTCACTCTTCATCGTATCGTTTGGCCGATAAGCCTGTTTTTCTGCGGTAAAACCAGAGAAGAAGCGCGCAAACAATCAGGATGAAGGATACAACTTGCGCCATGCGGATATGCGCAGTCAACATCAGGCTGTCCGTCCGCAAACCTTCGATAAAAAACCGGCCGATCGAGTACCAGATAAGATAGGTTAGAAAAATTTCGCCCCTGTGCATCGCCGCCCGCCTTCTCAACAAAAGCAAAAAGATGAAACCTGCAAGATCCCAAAGTGATTCGTATAAAAATGTTGGCTGGTAATAAGTGCCGTTTATGTACATTTGATTAATGATCCAGTCCGGGAGATGCAAGTTCTCGAGAAAAGCCCTGGACACAGCCCGGCCATGCGCCTCCTGATTCATAAAATTGCCCCAGCGCCCGATCGCCTGCCCTAAAATCAGGCTCGGCGCAACGATATCCGCAATTTTCCAGAAAGAAACGCCCTTTGCACGTGTAAAAAGAATGGCGGTGACCACCGCCCCAATTAGCGCGCCGTGAATGGCAATGCCGCCATTCCAAATTTTAATGATTTCACTTGTATGTTGGGCATAATACTCCCATTCAAACAGGACATAGTAAATGCGGGCGCAAATAATGGAAACCGGAATCGCCCAAATGCATAAATCGGCAATGATATTTTGGTCAACCGAAAGCCGGTCAGCTTCCCGCATCGCAAGGGCAAGACCCAAAAGAATGCCGCAGCCGATAATGATTCCGTACCAGTGCACACTAAACCCGCCTAAATGAAACGCAATCGGATTCAGCGGGGTAATATTCGAATCCATTTTTCACAACCACTCCTTCTTTTCCGCGCCGTAAAGGCCAGCCTAAAATACAGCCGGCCATTTTTACGGTTCGTTCTTTTCTTCTTCCGTTCCCTGCTCGTGTTCTTCGATGACGTTTGCGAGCTTGGCCGTAAATTGCCGCGCCGCATTGACGCCCATATTTTTCAGACGGTAATTCATCGCCGCCACTTCGATGATAATGGCAAGGTTCCGCCCCGGCCGTACCGGTACCGTCATCTTTGTAATTTCGGTATCAAGGATTTTGACTTTTTCCTCATCCAGCCCGAGCCGGTCATATTGCTTATGCTCGTCCCACAGCTCGAGATTGGCGATCATGGTAATTTTTTTATGGCTCCGGACCGCGCCAGCGCCAAACAGCGTCATAACATTGATAATGCCAAGGCCGCGGATTTCAAGCAAATGCTCGATCAATTCCGGCGCATGCCCGATCAGAGACCCTTCTTCTTCCTGGACAATCTCCACGCAGTCATCCGCGACAAGGCGGTGCCCCCTTTTGACAAGTTCAAGCGCTGTTTCGCTTTTTCCGACCCCGCTCTTGCCGGTGATCAGAACGCCGACCCCGTACACATCTACAAGCACACCATGGATGGCTGTTGCCGGGGCGAGCTTATATTCCAAATAATTGGTTAAGCGGCTTGAAAACCGGGTTGTTTTCATCGGGGTCCGCATCACAGGGATCGATTTTTCTTCGGAAGCTTCTATTAACTCATCTGGCACTTCCAAATTTCGTGATATCACGATGCCCGGTGTAATATCGCTGCATAAGTTGTCCATCCTGCTCTTCCGTTCTTCCGGCGAGAGCCTCTTGCTGAAGGTGATTTCCGTCATCCCGAGCAGCTGGATCCGGTCGGCTGGATAATAATCGAAAAATCCCGTCATCTCGAGCCCCGGTCTTGAAATATCGCTTGTGGTAATCGGGCGATGGATGCCCTCTTCCCCACTGATCAATTCCAGATTAAAATGTTTAATCATATCTGCTACGCGCACCTTTGCCACTGTAATTCCTCCTGTTAAGTCCGGATAAAAACCACCGGAACGGCTTGTTGATGATTCAAAGGCTTCTTATTATTTTATCATTTCCCAAAGGGCCCGTTCCACCCTTTTCAACCAAAAATCATCCTGTGCCGTGTAAAACTGCGTTAAAGCGGTTCAGGGCCTAATGGCAAATCAGAGCGGACGCTGCTTTTCTCCTTTTCCAAAAGGACGATGCTATAAATGAACGAAAAGTCGCCACCCTGTTACTTCTTTTGAGATAAATGCCGTGTGGTGCATTTTTCATTTTAAAAATAGTTTGGCTGCCTGAAAATGATTTACCCTATATCCATCGGGCCATGGCATGAAAAAACGGCGGGTTTTCGCCGCCGTTTTTTCAAAGCTCCGGTGTCGGGCCGCCGCCTGTCTTATTTTCGGAATACGGTTTCCTGTAAAATTAAGTTTACGATCGCCATGATGATCGCAACGAAAAGCGCCATGCCGAAGCTGTCAATTTCAAAGCTTGCACCCATCAGTTCATCCGTCAGCACGAGTGTAATGGCGTTAATGACGAGCAAAAAGATGCCCAGCGTGAGAATTGTGATCGGCAATGTAAGCAGAATCAGGATCGGCCGTACCAGAATATTTAAAATGGACAAGACGAGACTTGACATAACGGCAGCCCCAATATTTTCGACATAAAAGCCATGAAAATAGCCGGAAAGTGCAATAAATAACACCGCATTGATCAAAATTCCAAGTAACCAGCGCATGATCATCAAACCTTTTCTGTGTGGTTCTTTTTACAGTATATAACGGTACAGCAGTGGATTCCAGCAGCACAGCAGGTACGCATCTTTTTTTCGCGAAATTTCTGCTTTCTAGGCAAAAAAACGATTATGCTTCCGGGCTTTCTTCTTCCTCCGGCTTTTGTTCGTTGATCGTGATGGACCCCGTTTTCGCGTCGGCAAAAATATATAATGCGGACTCAGCGGTGCCTTTTCTGCTGAAGCGCGCCACTTTCTGAATCATTTCTTTTCGTTCTTCATATTTTTCCATGCCTTGAAGGTCAATTGCAAAGTTGCCGAAGTTGGTTTTTCCTTCCCCGTGTACGGAGATGTTTTCCGGGATGGCCATTTCAATGTTTCCGGAGACGGTCTTGCTGTGCAATGAATCGGCGCCCGGAGCCATTTTTACCGTAATATTGCCGTTAAATGCTTCAAAGTCTGACCGCCTGCACGCTCCGTTCCACCGGATGTCCCCGTTCATCGTCTGTACTTCAACTTGCCCGATTGTATTTCCGTCAAAATCAACGGTGCCGTTTCCCGTTTCGACTTCCGCCGTTTCCAAATCGGCATGTTCCACCAGTACTTTTCCGTGGAGTGTTTTCACTTTTAACTGGTCTACCTGAATGTCTTTCACCTGGACGTTTCCATTAAAAGTGCTCAACGTGATTTTCCGGTAGCGGGACGCCGGAACGTAAACGGCTGTATCCACTTTCATCCATTTGGATTGCGTAGAAAACACAAGCCTGCCGCCCTCCACCGAAAACGTGCTATTGTTCAGCAGAAAACTGCGGGCATCTTCCCTGTCATTGGTGCGGTACACTTTTGCCTGGCATTCCACCCGCACATCTTCCTGATCCCATTGTTTAAACGTTAAATGTCCGTTTGCGATATCTAATTCAATGGTATCGGTTTCCGGCAGGCTTTGCTGGAAAACATGGGAAACTTCGGCAGACTGGCCCAGCTGGAGATCAAAGTCCTTTATTTTTTTCAGCGCGCCACCGACAAGATCAAACAGCTTTTCTTTCGTTTCATTAAAATTCCGGTCTGTATCGCGGAACTTTTTCTGCCCCGTATCGCTGCCAGCCTCTCCGTTGCCGCCGTTTGCAGCCTGTTCCCCGTGTTCTGCCGGATCCTCTTCCGCCGCCATTTGTCCCGCCTCTTCCCGGTCCAAAGCCTCCAACAGCATCAGCGCCTCATCCGTCGACAATTTCCCATCCTTCACCATATCCAAAATCCGTTTTCGTTTGTTTTCCATGGGGGGCCTCCTTATTTGTATATTAAAAGTGTATTACGAAAAGCAAGGATGGAAAGTTTCATCTTTCAAGCATTTGTAACATATTCGATCATAAGTTTATGTTCAAATTATTGTGTGCTAAAAAAGCCAAGATCATGTTATATTTCAATTTCATCCTTTATACTTTATATTCGACAAAAGCGTCCGAAATGCTTGTCAAACTTGGTATATTTGCTTATTCAGCAAGCCTTAAATAGTTTATTACAACAATTACCGTTATCAATGTTAAAAAAATGACCCCTATTTAATATAATAGGAATCATCTCCCAGCTGCTTAAACTTTTTTATTGTGTCATGGGGCCAGTTTATTGGAAGTCGCTTTTTAATCATTTTATTTTAAGGGCGATATTAGAGTTGACAGTTGTATAAAAAGAATAGTTTCTTCCTTCATAAGTAATTTTATTTTCATTAATTCTTCTTATATTTGTTTTTTCATAATCATTATATCGCAAATATATTGTAAAACTAGAAGTCGGAAGATTTTTTAATTCCTCCATACTCACCATCAGATGAGCAGTTCCGTTTTCGTCAATATCAATAGGATAATTTTTTTGGTAAAGCGCATTCTGTTTATCAACAAACAAAACATCTTTTACGTTGTCTACATAGTCCCCATAAACATTAAACATTAAATGGTAGTAATTGTCTTCAAAATAGTCTTTTTGAAAAACAGCGAGCATTGGAACTCTGATGAATTTATATTTTTCATCTTTTAAAGGAGAAACAACATAAGGAAGCTGGTTTCTAATTAATACATCTTTCACCTTCTCACCTTTTTCCCATTTGAACAATTTTTCAATATCGTCATATCGTCCTTCTTTAAAAAGTTCATACGCGACTTTGTTGATTGGTTTAAAAAAGTTTTCTGAAAAATCATACCTTAACTTTTTAGTTGTTTTTAATACGTCCCCAAATATTTTGAAATATATATTTTTATTTTTGCTCTTTAAAAAGTGATGCCTATTAAAGAGCCGAGTAATGGAATCGAATTCATATAATCGATTTAATATCATTTTTTCTTTTTCTACATCTAAACGTTTCTTGATAACATAATTGATTACCGCAATATTGCTCTCCATTTTCTCAGTAATATCCGTTTTTTTTGTTAAGGAATCATTATTTTCATCAAGCCTGTTTAGATAATAAATTGGCGTAGTCGTTGTAGAGATTGCTTTACAATTGATAAGAACATCTATAAAAAATTGTTTATCCTCTGCAAATCGCATTTCAGGGTATTTTATTTTATTTTCCTTTAATAACTTTGTTCTCATCATTCTGGCTCTTGGTCCCAAATGTTGAAAAATATGTGGAATTGAAAATGGAGAAACACTCCTTCTTTCCTCGCATGACTCATGTTCTCCTATTATTTTTATCCCCTTTGAATTCATTTCAATCGTTTTACCTACAATGTAGTCATCTCCTGTTTGTTCTAAAATATCATACAATACCTTTATACCATTTGGATCAAGCCAGTCATCAGCGTCTAAAAACGTTATATAATCTGCATTTGACAACTTTATCCCTAAATTTCTAGGCTGTGCAGGTGTGCCTGTATTTTTCTTTAAAAAAACAACTACAATGTTTGAATAATTTTCACTATATTCCAGTAAGATTTCCCTGGAATTATCGTTCGAACAATCATCTACTAGGATATACTCAATATTTTCAAAACCAATCGTTTGATCAATTACTGAATTAATTGTCTTTCTTAAATTCTTCTCCGCATTATAAACCGGCGTTACTACTGTAACCTTAGGATAAACATTAGTCTTCAAAAAGTATTTTTTATTTTTAACAAAATAACCTTCCCAGTTATACTTAATATTATTTTGTTTCTCGAAAATCTTCCTTTTTTCTAGCAATTGTTTTTCATCCACAACAATCCCAGCCTTTTTTAGATATTCCTTTTATCAAAAGGTTAAATTAAAGAAAGTCAACAAACCGGTTTCTAAATTTTACATGTAAGCTGCTGCCAATAATAAAAATAACAATGGTCATTCCCCAAAAATATAATGTATAGTGCCAATGATTAATAAAATACCACCCTTCATTTCCAAGTAATGAGGATCGATAACCTTCAATGACATAATAAAAAGGATTTAGCTTTAAAACTGCTTGTATTTTGGGAGAAAGCGTATTCGGATTCCACAATATCGGCGTGAGATAAATCATCATTCTCATAAGAGCCTGAACTATATTTTGTACATCCCTAACAATAGTTGATAAAGTAGAAGTAACAAGAGACAACCCAAATACAAAAATATAGACACTAATAAAGTAATAAGCTATACCAAAATAATAAATTGAAATCGTATACCCCTTTAAATTCAAGATCACAATAATAATCGCTAAAAGCATGAAATGCTGGTAGATCTTTGACAAAATTACATAACTGGGAATAGCACTTAGTGGAAAATTCATCTTAGCTACCATTTTAATTCTTGAATAAACAGATCTAGAACCCTGCATGACGGAAGGGTAAATAAAAAACCACACAGATATACCTGCAAGCAGCCATGGAATAAATTCAGGGCGAGGGTGCCCTCCTCTAATACCAAAACCAAATACAAACCAATATATAGATATTTGAATCATCGGGTTAATGATTTCCCATAAAACTCCCAGGTAATTACTTTTATTTTGGCTCCTCATTTCATAAGCCGACAATCTTAGGATCAGATAAAAACTACTTACTTGTTCCTTTATAACAGTAATAGCTGATTTCATAATTCTTTCCTTCCTAGAAAAACGCGATTTACCACTTTTTCAGATGATCTTTCGGATTCCAAATAACAAAATTGTTTATAAAAAGCTCCGAAAGTTTCCGGAAGTTTATAGTCGTTCGCATCAAGCTTTTTAATTTCATTAATGATTTCATCAGTTGTTTTTACTAATGGTCCTGGAGCGCTATTTTCAAAATCAAAATAGAACCCACGCAAATTGTCTCGATATTCCTCAATATCATAAACAAAAAAGATCATTGGCCGCTTTAGAATTGCATAGTCAAAAAACACGGATGAGTAATCTGTAATTAACAAATCGGCTATAAGGTATAGTTCTCGAATATCCTCATGATTTGAAAAATCGTAAGCAAACTCAGTATAAAGAGTTAGATCCAATTTACTGGCAACAAGATAGTGCATCCGCATCACAATGACGTATTGATCACCTAATTCTTCCTTAAGTTTTTCCAAATCTAATGGCAAATCAAACTTGTACTTACCCTTCCCGTAAAACTTATTATCTCTCCATGTCGGAGCATATAGAATGATTTTTTTATCTTCCGGGAGCCCATATTTAAGTTTAAGTGCCCTTATTTCTTCAGTGTGATTTTGTTTAAAAAGAAAATCGTTACGAGGATACCCCGTCTCAAGTATTTCCTTGTCAAAGCGGAATGCTCGTCTGAAAATTTCCGTAGAATAAGCATTTGGGGAAATAAGGTAGTCCCAACGGCTCGCTTCTTTAAGGAAATTACGTTTATATTTCTCAGTTGTTGTACCAGGCATATGAACTTCTTCCATATCGGCCGC
This sequence comes from Weizmannia agrestimuris, assembly GCF_943193165.1. Taxonomy (NCBI): domain Bacteria; kingdom Bacillati; phylum Bacillota; class Bacilli; order Caryophanales; family Bacillaceae; genus Heyndrickxia; species Weizmannia agrestimuris. The sequence goes on along the minus strand of NZ_CALPDC010000015.1, from coordinate 37,732 downwards.
TAGTTTTTTTAAAGGCGTTCCATGCCAGGTTTGAAGATAAACTGTATGGGCCGGTTTCGGTATCCAAAGCGGCATCCTGGTATTCACAACCCAGTATTTTGCTCTTGCCATTGCAAACAGCCATCTGATCGAAAGTCGTTTTACAACAACCAAATCCCTATTCTCAAAATTAAAAGAAAATCTCCTATCAACACTCCAATATAATTTAAATTCCGGATACTTTTCCTTCATATATTCATAAATCGCGCGAGGGTTATCGCTATACTGTTTTCCAAGAAAACTTTCGAACATAACGAGCTTTTTATTTGCCGGAAACATTCCAACAAATTTAAATGCAAACTGATATGCTCGTTTTGTATATCTGCTTTTCCTAATTTTCCGCAGTCTTCTCTTTATAATTAATTTCATATGAGTAGAAAAACGGTAATCATCTACAGAAATTGATAAAAACTTCTTTTTTTTTGTCCTAGTCACAAGCAGTTTTTTCTTTTGACCATTAAATTTTTTAATGTATTTTTTTCCTTTAGTAAATGGGCTGTCTGGGATAAACTTTAGACGTGCCGACTCTTTTACCTGTCCGTCTACATTTATTTTTAAATACGATTTATATCGGACTTTTCCCTCTCCTAAGAGAGCGATATCTTGAGCCTTTATTTCAACGTAAAAGCCCGCATGACTAAAATCCAACCCATGATGGCTATAACCTTCTGTTAAATCCGCACGCTCAATAAATTGAACCGGGTATTTAATTTCAATTCCCTGCCCAGCATTCTTTAAAATAAATTCTCTCTCTTCCAATCGGTCTTTTCCTGTTGGATCTACAACAAAACCGCTCAATGAAATTAGCCCTGTTTTATCAATGGACACTCTTTCAACTTTCGCAATTACTCCTGGATTCTTTATCCGAAACGAAACGTTTCTTTTATTCGTTGAATACGGCAAAAAAATTTTATTTTCTTGACGATTAACATAATGTAATAACTCAATATGCTGATTATTACTTCTCAATCTAAATTTGGAAGGTTCTACTGTTTCTTCATCTTCTTCCGTTTCCAGCTCTGTTATTTTCTCTTTTGTTATATATGCATCCCAAATATCGTCAGTAAGCACAAAATGATCAAGCTCATTTTTTTCTATTTTTGAACAAACTACACAAACTTCCTCACTTTTTGATAGTTCTTGTATGCTATATGTTTTTTTTAACCCTCTATAACGGCTAATGAGGGTAAGCTGCAGCGGAGACTGGTCTTCAACAATATGCAATGGAACATATATTTCAAGGAAATAATCATCATGCTGAAATTTTAGTTCTTTCAAAGTACATCTTTTTATTTCCACCATATGTATTTTAACTCCTCCCGGAAGCAGGTTTCCTACTATATTGATACAAATATGTGATTAAATTATAACTGGAATTTCCTGTAGAGTAGTGATTCCAAATGCTTGAAAAGTTAATAATCCGCTTCATGTCGAAATTATCTGCTTTAATGTACTGAATAATCTCTTCAGTATAAAAAGCTAAAGGTCCAGGTACCATTCGCTCATATTCTCCCCAAAAACCTCGATTTTCCTGATAATATTTTAAATCATACGGATAAAATATCATAGGTTTATTTAAAAGCGCAAACTCAAAGGGAATGGATGAGTAATCGGTAATTAAAAAGTCAGTTACGAGCAATAATTCGTTTACATCCACGTCCTTCGGGCAGTCAATGATAAAATCATGACGTTGGTTCAAACCCGCCCCTTTATTGACAGCCGGATGAAATTTCACAACAAAAATATACTCATCCTTCAGTTCATCATAAAGCCGGTCCCAATCAAGCGGCACTTCAAAATGATCCAGATGCTGGTCCCTGAAAGTCGGGGCATACAAGATCACTTTTTTCTTTTGAAAGGCAGGATACCGTTTGTACAGCTCCCTCTTTATGTCCCGGATCCTGTTTTGGTCAAAAAAAAGATCGGTCCGTGGTATGCCTGTGCAAAGAAAATTTTCAGGAGGAAGCCCGAAAGCCCTCATAAAAATATGCTTCATTTTTTCAGACCCCACCACTACCCGGTCAAAATGGGCATACACTTTTTTAAACCGTTTCAATGCACGCTTGCCCCTCGTGTGGATCGTTTTGTCTTCAAGGCCAAACGTTTTAACAGCCCCTGCTGCATGCCAGAGCTGGATGCATTCCACCCCTTTTTTAAACCGGGCGGCAGCCAGGAAACCGTAATAATTATCGACAATCACAAATTTCGATGTCGCAATGTTGTATATGCTACGGATAAAATGCTGCAAATTTTTCATTTCAAACAGAAATACCTTCTCTTGCCGGACGGTTTCCGCAACACGGCGGTAGCAGGAAGAAGTACAAACGAACGCTACCTGAAAAGGATCAGGATGCTTTTTCAATTCCTCATACACATATAAACTGTTCTGCTCAAATGAAACGACAAATGTGATTTTCCTTTTCAAAGGAAAAATTTTACACAATGTAAACAGCACGCGAAAAAGCAGTAAGTATAAGGAAATGAACAGTTCCCTAACCATTTTTCACAGAGAAGAGGTCCTTCTTAATTTTTGACGTAGAGATGCCGACCGTTCGCGGCAGGTAAACCACTTCGCAATAATCCTTTAGGAAATCAAATTTGCCTTTCCAGTCATCGCCCATGACGAAAACATCGACATTATATTTTTTAATATCGTCTAATTTTTGTTCCCACGAATGTTCCGGAATGACCTGGTCAACGTAACGGATCGCTTCCAGAATTAATTTCCGGTTTTCATAGCTGTGGTACGATTTTTTATTTTTGATTTCGTTAAATTCATCCGATGAAAGGCCGACGATTAAATAGTCGCCTAATGCTCTTGCGCGTTTCAGTAAATTGATATGCCCCCAATGGAGAAGGTCAAAAGTTCCATATGTGATTACTTTTTTCATACAGTTCTCTCCCTGCTAAATGTAATAGGCAACATTCCTGCACAATGCGACACTTTTCATTATTTTTCCCTAATCTTTACTTATTATATGTCTATTTCAAGCAGAATTCAAATACTTCTTTAATAAGTGCCCTACGTACAAGAGACCCCCTCCCGCTAGCGGGGGAGGAGCACCATAAAGTTAGCACCCCGATTTCCCACATAATAGAAAAAATTGCCAAAAGGCGCCGTACATCCCGCATTCAGTTATTCATCCGGCGTAAAGAAAACGCGGGCGTCCGGGCCTTTAGGCGAGAGCAAAACCGTAGTTGCACTTATGCGCTAGGAAAGTAGAAACTGAAAAATTTATACTTTCCTATTAGCCGAAAAAACGGTAAGCATGCCTCAGCGCGCCAGGTTTTCTATTTCTTTTTCCATTCTTTCCCGGTCGCGTTCCAACACCGGTTTCAAATATTTTCCGGTGTAGGAGGTTGGGTGTTCCGCAACTTTTTCCGGCGTACCGGTAGCAACAACGGTTCCGCCGCCATCTCCGCCTTCCGGGCCGAGGTCAATGATATAGTCGGCGGTTTTGATGACATCGAGGTTATGCTCGATCACAAGCACCGTATCGCCGTTTTCCACCAGCCGCTGCAGCACATCAAGCAGTTTGGCAATATCATGGACGTGAAGGCCGGTTGTCGGTTCATCCAAAATATAGAAAGAACGGCCGGTCGAACGCCGATGCAGTTCAGATGCGAGTTTCACGCGCTGCGCTTCGCCGCCGGACAGAGTTGTTGCCGGCTGACCGAGCTTGACGTAACCAAGGCCGACATCCGCAATGGTCTGCAGTTTCCGCCTGATTTTCGGAATGTTTTCGAAAAAGGAAATCGCATCTTCCACCGTCATATCGAGTACATCAGCAATATTTTTGCCTTTGTATTGAACTTCGAGCGTTTCGCGGTTGTACCGTTTGCCGTGGCATACTTCACACGGTACGTACACATCCGGCAAAAAGTGCATTTCAATTTTGATAATCCCGTCGCCGTGGCAGGCTTCACACCGGCCGCCCTTGACGTTAAAGCTGAACCGCCCTTTTTTATAGCCGCGGATTTTTGCTTCGTTCGTGGAAGCAAACACGTCGCGGATATCATCGAACACGCCGGTATAGGTCGCCGGGTTGGACCGCGGCGTCCTGCCGATCGGGGACTGGTCGATGTCAATGACTTTGTCGAGATGTTCAATACCCTTGATTTCTTTGTAAGCGCCCGGTTTTGCTTTTGCACGCTGCAATTTTTGGGCAAGCGCCTTATGCAAAATTTCATTGACAAGCGTGCTCTTTCCGGAGCCGGAGACGCCGGTTACAGCAATAAACAGGCCGAGCGGGAATTTTACATTGATGTTTTTTAAATTATTTTCTTTCGCGCCCCTGATTTCAACAAAACGGCCGTCCCCTTTCCGCCGTTCAGGCGGGAGCGGGATGAATTTCTTTCCGGATAAATACTGGCCGGTGAGTGAATCCGGATTTTTCATCACCTCGCGCGGCGTGCCGGCAGCAACAACCTTTCCGCCATGGACGCCTGCCCCCGGGCCGATGTCAATTAAATAGTCTGCGGCAAGCATGGTATCTTCGTCGTGTTCGACAACAATAAGCGTATTGCCGATATCAGCCATTTGCCTGAGCGTTGCAATCAGGCGGTCATTGTCGCGCTGATGGAGGCCGATCGACGGTTCATCGAGAATGTATAAAACGCCTGTAAGCCGCGACCCGATCTGCGTCGCAAGCCGGATACGCTGGGCTTCGCCGCCGGAAAGCGTACCGGCAGAACGGCTCAGCGTCAAATAATCAAGGCCGACATTAACGAGAAAACCGAGCCGGGATTCGATTTCGCGCAGGATCAGCCGGGCGATCGCCTGCTCTTTTTCCGTCAATTCAAGATGGGCAAAAAAGGTGCGGGCTTCCGCGATCGAGTAATCCGTCACTTCACTGATATGTTTACCGCCCACTTTCACAGCAAGGCTTTCCGGTTTCAGGCGGTAGCCTTTGCATTTCGGGCATGGCTGCTGGGCCATATATTTTTCCATCTGCTCGCGCGTGAAGTCGGAACTGGTTTCGCGGTAACGGCGTTCGATATTGTTCAGTACGCCTTCAAATTGAATCATATTGTCGCGCACCTGGCCGAAATCATTTTCATAATGGAAATAAATCCGTTCGTTGCCAGATCCGTATAAAATGATCTCCATCTGATGCTTTGGCAAATCTTTTACAGGCGTGTCCATATCAATGCCAAAATGCTCGCACACCGCTTTTAAGAGCTGCGGATAATATTGTGAGCTGATCGGTTCCCACGGGGCGATCGCGCCTTCATTGAGCGTAAGTGAGGCGTCCGGAATGACAAGGCTTGGATCCACTTCAAGCTTTGCCCCGAGCCCGTCACATTCCGGGCAGGCGCCGAACGGGCTGTTGAACGAAAACATGCGCGGTTCCAGTTTGTCGATCGAAAAGCCGCAAATCGGGCAGGCAAGGTGCTCGCTAAACAGCAGTTCCTCTTCCCCGATCACATCAATTACCACGCGCCCGTCCGCCAATTTCAGCGCTGTTTCAAGCGAATCGGCCAGGCGGGGCTCAATTCCGTCTTTTACGACAATACGGTCAACAACGATATCAATGGAATGTTTTTTGTTTTTGTCCAGCTCAATTTCTTCGCCGAGGTCAAGCATTTCCCCGTCAATGCGGACACGGACGAAACCCTGTTTCTTAATATCATCCAGCAGTTTCACATGCCGGCCTTTTTTCCCCGATACCACCGGGGCAAGCACCTGGAGCCGTGTCCGTTCCGGGTATGCCATGATCCGGTCCACCATTTGTTCGACCGTCTGCGAAGCAATTTCAATGCCATGGTTCGGGCAGATCGGGTGGCCGACGCGGGCATACAGAAGCCGCAAATAATCATAAATTTCTGTTACCGTCCCGACGGTGGAACGCGGATTGCGGCTCGTTGTCTTCTGGTCGATGGAGATTGCCGGGGAAAGGCCTTCAATCGCATCCACATCCGGCTTGTCCATCTGCCCTAAAAATTGCCGGGCATAGGCGGACAGCGATTCAACATAGCGCCGCTGCCCTTCCGCATAAATCGTATCAAATGCGAGCGAAGATTTTCCGGACCCGGACAATCCCGTCAGCACAACAAGCTGGTCCCGCGGCAAGGTTACATCAATATTTTTTAAATTATGGACGCGGGCCCCTTTTACTTCAATTTTATCTAATACCATTGTGGTCGTCACCTGCTTTCAGTTCTAAAAGGGCATCACGGTACCGGGCGGCCTGCTCGAAGTCAAGCGCTTTTGCCGCTTCTTTCATCTTTTCTTCCAGTTCTGCAATCATCCGTATGCGTTCTTCTTTCGTCAGCGGCTTTTTCGTTTCTTCCGCTTCATACGGCGTTGCATCTTCCGCCGCATAGGTCGCGTGGATCGTATCGCGGATATCTTTTTGGATCGTTTTCGGCGTGATGCCATGTTTTTTGTTATAGGCTTCCTGGACGGCACGGCGCCGTTTCGTTTCGCTGATCGCTTTTTCCATCGAATCCGTGATTCTGTCGGCGTACATGATCACTTTGCCGTTTGCATTCCGGGCGGCGCGGCCGATCGTCTGAATCAGTGACCGTTCGGAACGCAGGAAGCCTTCCTTATCGGCATCGAGAATGGCAACAAGCGACACTTCCGGGATGTCCAGCCCTTCCCGGAGCAGGTTGATGCCGACAATACAATCATATTTGCCAAGACGGAGGTCGCGGATAATTTCAATCCGTTCGAGCGTTTTTACTTCGGAGTGGAGATACTGGACTTTAATGCCCACTTCTTTCAAGTAGTCCGTTAAATCTTCCGCCATTTTTTTCGTCAGTGTCGTGACAAGCACGCGCTCATTTTTTTCAATCCTGTCCTGAATTTCCCCGAGTAGGTCGTCGATTTGCCCTTCGATCGGCCGCACATCAATTTGCGGATCCAAAAGGCCTGTCGGGCGGATAATTTGTTCCACCATTTTCGGCGTATGCTCAAGTTCATACGGCCCCGGTGTAGCGGATACGCAAATCATTTGCGAAATATGTTTTTCAAATTCCTCAAACCGGAGCGGCCGGTTGTCAAGCGCAGACGGCAGCCGGAACCCGTGGTCGACGAGCACCTGCTTGCGCGCCTGGTCCCCATTAAACATTCCCCTGATTTGCGGGAGCGTAACATGGGATTCGTCAATGACGAGCAGAAAATCTTTCGGGAAATAGTCCAGAAGCGTATACGGCGTCGAACCGGGCGGGCGCAGCGCCAAATGGCGGGAATAGTTTTCAATCCCGGAACAAAAGCCCATTTCCCGCATCATTTCCAGATCATAGCGCGTTCGCTGTTCGAGCCGTTGCGCTTCGAGCAGTTTACCGTTATCGCGGAGCTCTTTCAGCCGTTCTTCAAGTTCCGCTTCAATATTCCGTATCGCAATCTGCAGTTTCTCATTGCGCGTAACGAAGTGGGAAGCCGGGAAAATCGCCACATGGTCGCGGTCACCGATAATCTCGCCGGTCAGCGCGTCGACTTCGCGGATCCGGTCAATTTCGTCACCGAAAAACTCGACACGAATGCAGTGTTCATCGCGCGAAGCCGGGAAAATTTCGACGACATCGCCGCGCACGCGGAACGTCCCGCGCTGGAAGTCAATATCATTGCGGGCATACTGAATATCGACAAGCCGCCGCAGCAGCTGGTTCCGCTCAATTTCCATCCCGGTCCGGAGCGAGACGACAAGCTCGCGGTATTCTTCCGGCGAACCTAAGCCGTAAATACAGGAGACGCTCGCAATAATAATGACATCATTGCGCTCAAACAGGGCAGACGTTGCCGAGTGCCGCAGTTTGTCAATTTCATCATTAATGCTTGCATCTTTTTCAATATACGTATCGGTTTGCGGCACGTACGCTTCAGGCTGGTAATAATCGTAATAACTGACGAAATACTCTACTGCATTGTTCGGGAAAAACTCCTTAAACTCGCTGTACAATTGCCCGGCCAGCGTTTTGTTGTGGGCAATGACAAGCGTCGGCTTATTCACTTCTTTAATCACATTCGAAACCGTAAACGTTTTTCCCGTTCCGGTCGCCCCGAGCAGTGTCTGAATCTTTTTGCCTGCACGGATGCCGTCCACAAGCTGGCGGATCGCTTCCGGCTGGTCCCCCTCCGGCTTGTATTTCGAAACAAGTTCAAAAGCATGCTGTTCCATCCATGAGCCTCCTTAACCGGCATCATCTATTTCAACCTTAAAAGGCGTTCTTCGTCTTTCAGTCTTTTTATTTTAACATAAATCCTGCCCTGTCTCCAACAAAAAGCGAACAAGTTTTCTATCTTTTCATAAGAAAGAACGGTAAGGATTTTCCCTACCGCTTTCAGGAACGGATGGCCGTTATTTCACCGGGATTTCCAGGGCGTACCATTCTTCTTCAAGACGTGCATTTTGCCCTTCCCATATTTTCTTCGCATCCTCAATTCCCTTATTATAGTAGTGTGCCGCAAGCTTTTCCTGAAAAAAGTCAAAATACGCCTGTGCGGCAATCACGCCGATTTCTTCACCTGTCTGTTCCCAGACAAATTGCTGTATTTCCCGCAGAACCCGCTGCTTTTCTGCAGGGTCCATTTTGAATCCGGTCATGGGCGCCTCCGTCTTCATTTTTTCATTCCTTTTTTCATCTTTGCCTTCCGTATCATTGTATTAGCAAAATAAAACCCGATTGTCAATGAAGCTGCATCCACGATATACACCGGCCACGTGCGCGTATAGCCTTTATAAACGGAAGCGACAATGAGCGCAACCGTAAGGATCAGCCCAATCACCTGGTTAAACGTAACCCGCGAAAAAAAGATGACGAGAAAGCATGGAAAAACAGCGGCTACCACCAATTGAACGATCATCCTCACCCCACTCCAAGCCCTTACTTCTGCTATCCCTATTTTTTAACATTCCACCCGAAAATACAAGAAAAATCATTGAAAATGAATTATCTTTTGAATTCATTTTCAATGATTTCATCTGTAATGCCGCGCAACTGGCTCCGTTCGATAAAACGTTCTGCGAGCAGATCAGGCAAAATGGACGTTAAAAAGTATTGGACGGATGCAAGCCCCGAAAACCGCAAAATGGTCCGCAGCGATTCCTCGTAAATTTCCAGAAACAGCGGCTCCGGATTGCCTTTTTGGATTTCCCCGAAAGATTCATACAAAAGATCGACTTTGTCGGAAACGGATAATATTTTTCCTTCTAACGTATCGTCTTTGCCTTCTTTGAACAAGTCAAAATAAATATCCCGGTATTCTTCCGGAAACACGCCGTTGATAAAGTTTTTCGTCATTTCTTCCTCGACTTGTTTGAACAACTCATGCAGCTCTTTTGAAGAATATTTGACCGGCGTTTTGATGTCGCCTGTAAACAGTTCCGGATAATCATGATTCAGCGCCTTTTGGTAGAGCGCGCGCCAGTTCACTTTATTGCCGGCTTTCTCTTCCACATGGCCGAAAAACTGGGCGATTTTTGCCACTTTAAAAGAATGGGCTGCCACCGAATGTTCTTGAAATTTAAATTTGCCCGGGCAACGGTAAATTTTTTCCAGGTCAGACAAACTTTTAAAATATTGGTGAACCCCCATCCTGCTCCCTCCTTGCTGTCCGATTTTCTTTTCTTATAGGATTGGGACTGGTTTTTTGATATTTCCACTATTCTAGAAAAAAATAAACCCAGCGTCAAGCAACTGGGTTTAAAATCTACATGGTAAGGAAAAATGCCCCTGTAATGACCAGCAGAATCCCGAACCATTTTCTCCTGTTCATTTTTTCCGACAAAAAAAGGGAAGAAAGGATCAAGGTCCAAATATAGGTGATGGAGGTTAATGGATACACAATCGTATACGGCATCATTTTCAGCAACTGAATATTCAGCAATGCCCCTAATACATAGAGAACACCGCCAATATCAAGATTCAATTCTTATCGGAGATGATTTTTTATGAAAAAGAATGAGTAAAAGACATTTTTTATATGTTTTTACGCATAAGAAAATGGAAAAGAACAGCCAAACAGTCACCCTCTCAGCTGAACTTGAATGGAAGTGCTTTCCTTCACCTGTCAAGCGTTGGAAAGGATTAGCCGAACCGTCCTGAAATATAGTCTTCTGTCTGCTTCGATGCAGGATTTGTAAACATTTTGGTTGTTTCAGCGAATTCCACCACCCTGCCATTCAAAAAGAAAGCGGTATGTCCGGACACGCGCATCGCCTGCTGCATATTATGGGTGACGATGATGATTGTGTATTGCGCCTTCAACTCAAGGATCAACTCCTCAATTTTTGCGGCCGATACCGGATCAAGCGCCGATGCCGGTTCGTCCATTAAAATAATACCCGGTTCAACCGCGAGCACCCTCGCAAGCACAAGCCTTTGCTGCTGCCCGCCGGAAAGCCCCGCGGCAGATGTATGAAGGCGGTCTTTCACTTCATCCCACAGCGCAGCCTGAAGCAAACATCTTTCTACCATTTCATCAAGCACATGCCGGTTTTTAACGCCGTGGATGCGCGGTCCGTACGCGACATTATCGTAAATGGACATCGGAAACGGATTCGGGCGCTGGAAGACCATGCCGACCTTTTTTCTTAATTGGACAACATCCGTTTTCGGCGCATAAATATTTTCGTCTCCAATCGTAACATGGCCTTCCATTCGGAAACCGGGGATGTTGTCATTCATTCGGTTCAACGTCCTTAAAAACGTGGATTTTCCGCATCCGGACGGGCCGATCAGTGCTGTTACATGCTTTTTTGGAAATGCCAGATTGATATCGTAAAGGGCTTGAAAGTTTTTATAAAACACATTCACACGCTCAGCCCGGATAGCCGTTTGGTTATCTGCCCGTTTTTCCAATACTGTTGCCATTTTGCATTTCTCCTTTTCCACCAGGATTTAGCCAAAAAAGCCGGATAAGTAATCCCTTGTTTGTTGTTTTTCCGGTTTAGTAAACATTTTCGTCGTGTCCCCCGCTTCGATCAGTGCACCCATGTAAAAGAAGGCGGTTTTGTCAGAAATGCGGGCGGCCTGCTGCAAATTGTGCGTGACAATGGCAACGGTATAATCTTTTTTCAGTTCGAGCATCAGTTCCTCAATTTTACCGGTTGAGACCGGATCGAGCGCCGATGCCGGTTCATCAAGAAGCAGGACATCTGGGTTCATGGCGAGCGCCCTTGCAATACAGAGCCGCTGCTGTTGGCCGCCTGATAGGGCAAGCGCGGACGTATGCAGGCGGTCCTTCACTTCATCCCATAATGCAGCTTTTTTTAAGCTTTCTTCGACAATTTCTTCCAGCCATGCTTTTTTCTTCACGCCATGGTGCTTTGGGCCGAACGCGACATTTTCAAAAACCGATTTTGCGAACGGATTCGGGCGCTGGAACACCATGCCGATATGCTTTCGGATTTCAAAAACGTCCGCGCACGAAAGGGTGATGTCGGCTCCTTTATAAAAAATTCCGCCGGACATCCTGCAGCCTGCAATTTCATCATTCATGCGGTTCAGGCTCCGCAAAAAGGTGGATTTTCCGCATCCGGACGGGCCGATTAATGCCGTCACCTGATGTTCGGGAAACGCGAGGCTAACATTTTGGATCGCTGCTTTTTCCCCGTAAAAAACACTTAAATTTTTGGTTTCGATGATAATGTTCTGTGCTTCCGGCATCTGCCCAGGGATTTCAACCGCGGGTAGCACTATTTTTTCATTCCGTGCCAGCATCGATACTGCCATGAGTCATTCCTCCTTTTATTGTGAAATGATTCAGGTGGATCTGTTTTTTGTCTTGGCTAAAAGGAAACGTGTGCAAGCCTAGCGTTTGATACGGATGGCCGTTACCAGTTTTTGGAACGGTACATGCCCAACCTCTTATGGCGAACTCAACCGATTGTCGAGCTGTTTGCTTCTCATTCTCGCTAAGTAAAAACGAGCTATGATGCCAAACAGACGTAGCGTTGTTAGTTTTTGAACATCCCCACTTATCCGGTTGCGAAGCTGTTGCTTTTAATCCTGCCATGCACCGATTTGAAAGCAGGCACGGCACGTTTCCAAATGGATACGGTGCCTTCATTGCGAAGTCATCCGGTTGTGGAGCCATTTGCCGATAAACCTTGCTGAAAAATTAAAGATAAGCACAAACAGGATCAGCACTGCGGACGCGCCGCTTGATACGGACGCGGCATCCGGCATGAGGCCTTCCCCGTTGATTTTCCAAATGTGCACAGCCAATGTTTCAGCCGGGCGGAGCGGGTTCAGCGGAGAGTTCATGCTGAACGGGTTCCAGTTTGAAAAATCAAGATTCGGCGAGCTCATGCCTGCTGTATAAATTAGGGCTGCCGCTTCGCCGAAAACGCGCCCGGAGGCCAAAATAATCCCGGTGATGATCCCCGGCAACGCAGCCGGAAGCAGCACCGATTGAATCGTTTCCCATCTTGACACCCCAAGTGCAAGGCCTGCTTCCCGCTGCGCTGGCGAAATGGCACGGAGCGAATCTTCCACGACCCGGACCAGCAGTGGCAAATTGAAAAGCGCCAATGCAAACGCGCCGGACAAAATCGAAAATCCCCAGCCCATCGACAGGACAAAGAACAGAAAACCAAACAGCCCGACCACAATAGACGGAAGCGAAGACAACACTTCAATCGCCGTCCTGAGCAAATCCGTCAGCCGGTTTTTCCGTGCATACTCTGCCATATAAATGCCTGCGCCAAGTGCGATTGGCATGCTGATCGCCATTGTCAGCACGAGTAAATAAAAGGAATTGAACAACTGCGGCCCGATTCCCCCGCCTTCTTTAAAGGTTTGGGGAGGGGACGAAATGAATGACAAGCTGACGTGCGGCAGCCCTTTTACAAGAATGTATCCGACGAGCCCCGCAAGAATGGCGACGATAAACATGGCAATGAAGTAAAGAACAGATGTTGCGATACGGTCTGCCATTTTTGTTTTCATGCTGCATCCCTCCTGCGGCCGATAAAACGGACGATGATGATAAAGACGAGCGACATGAGCAGCAGCACGAGCGCCAGCGTCCAAAGCGCGTTATTTTCCACGCTTCCCATCACGGTATTGCCCATGCCCATCGTTAAAATGCTTGTTAAAGTGGATGCCGGTTCGAACAATGAACGGGGCATCACCGTTGCGTTGCCAATCACCATCTGCACCGCGAGTGCTTCGCCGAATGCCCGGGCCATCCCGAAAATAACAGCCGTTAACAGGCCCGGCCGCGCCGTCCGCAGCACAACTTTGTAAGTCGTTTGCCAGCGCGTCGCCCCAAGTGCAAGCGAGGCTTCCCGGAGCGAATCGGGCACAGCCCGGATTGCATCCACCGACAGACTCATCACAGTCGGCAAAATCATGACCGCAAGCACAATAGTTCCTGCCGCAATGCCAAAGCCGCTTCCTGATATATGTTCACGAAGAAAAGGAACGACGACGCTTAATCCAATAAATCCGTAAACAACCGACGGAATGCCTACAAGCAATTCGATGACCGGCTGCAACATTTTTTGCCCCCGTTTAGCGGAAATTTCCGTCATAAATACAGCCCCGCCGATTGCAAGCGGCGCACAGACGATAGCGGCAAGAAATGTGACGGCAAAGGAACCGGTTATCATAGGCAAAGCCCCCGCAACCGGGTTTCCGGCAGCATCCTTTTTGCCCGGGTTCCAGTCTTTTCCAGTGAAAAATTCTAGGACACTGGCATGATGTTCAAAGAAAAGGGCAAGCCCTTTTGTTGCGACAAAAATAAAAATCGATGCGGCAACAACCGCCATCAAAGCAATGCAAATCAGTGTCATCATTTTCCCGCGCCGTTCTATTTTGATTTTCGAACGCGGCTTAGCTTTATTTTTGACAACCTGTTCTGTCCATTTGAGTGCATTTTCACTCACGTTGTTCAAATCCCCTTCCGGTTACGGTTTCTAAAAACGGGCATGGTTGCCGCTTTGATTTCCGGATGAATTTCTACTTTGCGAGCAACCTGCTTTGCCCGCTCGGCTGTTTGTGCTTTTACATGGTCTATCCTTTTCAGTTGCGGTTTTCAAAAAAGGACAAGACAAGCAGAAATGTGCCGCCGGACGTGCCCCGGATAACCGGAAACCGTATCGTTCTGGCGATCATTCTGCTGCTTGCATCAGTTCAGAGCTCCGCAAAGTTTTAAATCCACTTTATTTTGTTGTAACGTTTCCGCTTGCATCCCGTTCAACTTGCATTTCAGAAATAGGCATGTACCCGAGTTTCGGAACGAAGTTTTTTTGCACTTCATCCGAAAGCATGTAATCTATAAACTTTTTCGTTAAGCCTTTTGCCTTTCCTTTTGTGTACATATGTTCATAAGCCCAAATTTTCCATTTGTTTGTTTTGACGTTCTCTTCTGTCGGTTCAACGCCGTCCACTTTTAAAGCTTTGACTTTATTGTTCATATAAGAGAATGCGAGATAGCTGATAGCCCCCGGTGTTTCGTTGACAATTTTTTGCACAGTGCCCGAAGAGTCCTGTTCCTGCGCTTTCACTGCAGTAGCGCCATCTAAAGCCTGTTTTTCAAAGACGGCCCGTGTGCCAGATCCTTCCGCACGATTGATCACAACGATTTTTAGGTCTTTTCCGCCGACTTCTTTCCAGTTTTTAATTTTTCCAGTGAAGATGCCGATCAGCTGCTGTTTTGTCAGGTTATCGACGCCGATATCCTGATTTGCAACCGGCGCAAATCCGACAACCGCAACTTTATGGTCCGTAATTTTGCTTGCGTCAATGCCGTCTTTTTCCTCGGCAAAAACGTCAGAATTCCCGATTTGGACAGCGCCTTCCGCAACTTTGCTCAATCCAGTTCCGCTGCCGCCGCCCTGTACGTTAATGGTTGCTTCAGGATGATCATTCATATATTGTGTCGCGGCTTCCTGCACAAGCGGCTGGAGTGCGGTTGAACCGACAGCCGTGATGCTTTCCTGTTTTGCGCCCTTGCCGGATACTGTCGTCTCTTTTGTGTTCCCGCACCCGGCTGCAATCACTGCGAAAATCGTGAATAAGCCAAATACCGCTGCAAACTTTTTCTTCATTTTTTTGCCCCCTGTTTTTTATTGGCTTGCTCCTTGCACTTTTAAAGATAATCGTGCGGTATTAAGCAGATATGAATGGAATGTTAAGAGTTTGTAAAGATGATAGAACCAGGTGTAAGATTTTAAAGGGTGATTGTCACATTTTAGGCAAAAACATAAAAAATAGAAGAAACCGGTTTGTTTATAATAGAAGTAACAGAGGCTGAACGGAGGTATAAAATTGAAATCGGTCGTGATCATTGGCGGGGGCATTACGGGCCTTACCGCATTGTACGAGCTTCATAAACAGATTGAAAAAACAGGGGCACAGGTATCCTTGGCCCTTGTGGAAGAAAATCCGGAAGCCGGCGGAAAGCTCCGTACCGTCCGGAAAGAGGGTTTTATTATGGAAACGGGCGCGGATTCGATCGTTGCCCGCAAAAAAGGGGTAGCCGGGTTTTTGAAAGAACTTGGGCTTGAAAACCGGATCCGCCACAATGCTACCGGCATCTCGTATCTTTACCGGGAAGATGGGTTAAAACCGATTCCGCGAGAGGCAGTGTTTGGCATTCCGGCAAGTTTGGATGCCCTTTTTGGCAGTGAACTTGTTTCAACGAAAGGGAAACTGACGGCGCTGAAAGATTTGTTTACGAAAAACCATTCTTTTACAAAAGACAGTTCAGCCGGAGAATTTTTGGAGGCTTTTTTCGGCAAAGAACTGGTGGAGAAACAAATTGCGCCGGTGCTGTCCGGCGTTTACTCCGGCAATTTGTATGAACTGACATTGGCGACAACAATGCCGTTTCTTGTCGATTATAAAAATCGGTATGGCAGCATTATGAAAGGTTTGTCCGAACATAAGCAAACTTTCTTGTCTCCTGAGAAGAAAAAATTTGTATCGTTTAAAAACGGTTTGTCCGAACTGGCTGACCGCCTTGAGGAAAAGGCAGCGGGCGCTGACATCATAAAAGGCGTGAAAGCAGATGCGCTTGAACGGCACGAAAAAGGCTATACTGTTGTATTGTCGGACGGGCGCAGGCTTAAAGCAGATGTGGTGGTGCTTGCCGTACCGCATGCTGCAGCGAAGAAACTGCTTGCGAACCCTGCTTTGGATAAGGAATGGGATCAGTTTAAGGCCGCTTCGGTGATCACCGTTTATCTTGGTTTTGACGTGCCGGATGCAGTCTTGCCGAAAGACGGGACAGGTTTTATTGTTTCTGGCGGAAGTGGGCTCGTTTGCAATGCCTGCACATGGACAAGCCGGAAATGGCCACACACGTCGAAAAATGGACGCCTGCTGTTGCGCTTGTTTTATAAAGACGCGGATGCCGCACTGTTTAACCGGCTGAATGCGATGGATCAGGAGGGCCTGATTGAAACGGCGCTGAAAGATGTGCGGCAGGCGCTCGGGATAAGTGCACAGCCAGTGGCAGCGGAAGTGACAAAATGGCTGGGCAAGATGCCGAAGTACGATTTGCACCACCGTCAGAGGGTAGAAGCGCTAACCAAAAAGCTATCAGCAAGCGACCCGGACGTGGTGCTCGCCGGTTGCTCTTACTACGGCGTCGGCATCGCCGATTGCATCGTGAATGGAAAAGAAACGGCGGGAAAGGTAATGGAAAAACTAAGGGAGCAGGGCAGTTTAAATGTGTAAATCATGTATTGCCGAATGGACAAAATTTGCAGTTCGCCCCCTTTTGTCCTTCATCCCGCTTATGAAGGACATTTCGGTCCGCAGCTCTTGCTTTTTTGTCTTTCATCCCGCTTATGAACACCTCCCATATCCGCAAAAAGCAACAGGCCGGGCACTTTTAAACAGCGTCCGGCCTGGTTTGCGTCCGTGGCAGGGTGACTATAAAGGTGCTGCCTTTTCCTTCCTCGCTTTCCACTCGGATCTTGCCATGGTACGATTCAACAAGATGCTTAACGATTGCAAGACCGAGCCCGGTGCCGCCGGACTGCCTTGACCGGGCTTTATCGACCCGGTAAAACCGTTCAAAGATGCGCGGCAAATCCCTTTCAGAAATGCCAATGCCTGTATCGCTTACGATCAAGTCCAGTTCATTTTCCCTTTCGATCAGGCTGATTTCAATCCTGCCTTTATCCGGCGTATAGGCAATCGCGTTCGTTACCAAATTCAACAGGATTTGGCGGAGACGGTCTTTGTCTGCTTCCATCATGACGTGCCGCTTTTGTGGCAGGACAAGTTCCAGCTGTTTCTTTTCTATTCTCTTCCGCATCGTTTGGGCGGTCTCTGTAATCACATCGACCACATTGAGCTGTTCCATTTTCAACGGAATGCGGTGCTGCTCGATCCTGGACAAATCGAGAATGTCGGAAATGAGCCGGTGCAGCCGGTCGGACTCGTCATAGATGATCTTTAAAAATTCCCTGAGTGTCGCTTCATCATACATGGCACCGTCCAGAAGCGTTTCCGCAAACCCTTTGACAGAGGTGACGGGCGTTTTCAATTCATGGGAGACATTTGCGACAAACTCGCTGCGGATCTGCTCAAGTCGTCTCGTTTCTGTTACGTCGTGCAGGACCGCCACAACGCCGCGCAGCTCTCCGCTCTCCCCGACATATGGCGCAATATGGGCATCGAGAATGCGCTCTTTCGGGTAATAAAGATGGACCTCGTCCCGAAACCGTTCACCCGTTTTTAATGAACGATCGATCAGCTGGCTGAGCCCGAAACTTTTTCCCGCTTCGATATGGCGCTTTCCAATCAATTCGCCGGACGACAAACCCGTCATTTCTTCCATTGCCCGGTTCACGAGCATGATCCGCCCCGATGTCTGAATAAGCATGACCCCGCTGTCCATATTTTCCAATACGGCGGTCAGCTGCTGCTCGTTTTCATCAATCTCGTTCATTTGCTGCTTTAAGTTATGGGCAAGATTATTAATGGCTTTTGTCAGCTGCCGCAATTCCCCGCTTGCATTGACACGGACACGGCTGTCATAATCTTTTTCAATCAGGCGGTTGCTAACCTCAATGCTCGCTTCAATCGGGCGCGTAAATTTCCGTGCCAGCACATAGCTGATCCAGCCGGAAATGAGGAAGGCCACCGCCATTGCAAGCCCGAGGCTGAACCACAATCCTTTTAGCACAGCATCAATCCGGTTAAGCGCAATGGAGGTCCGGATGACTGCGATAACTTTCCCATTTTCTTTTACCGGATTTGCGACATACATCATATTGTACCCGAGCGTATGGCTTGAGCGGATGGACTCACCGCTTGCTTTATGCTGCCTAATAACCTGCCTGAATTCCGGTCGGTTTGCGTGATTTTCCATCTTTGCCGGATCATCGTCCGAATCTGCGAGCACTTTCCCGTTTGTATCAATGATGGTAATACGCGGTTCGTGGTTGGAATAATAATGCCGGACTTTTCCTTGCAGTACATCCGGCTTGTCTTTGAATGTTTGCGGACGGATCGTTTTCATCAGTAGATCTGCATCCTGGGAAAGCTGCGTGCGCGCCATGTCCATATATGTATGTTGAATCATATCAGCAACGAAAAAACCGATAGCCAGCAATACGGCGGCCAAAATCGATAAAAATGCAATAAAAATGCGGATCCATAATTTATTCATTGCATAGCCCTTTCCTGCTACATCACTTCCATTTTATAGCCAAAACCCCTGACTGTTTTAATATATTGCGGCTGTTTCGTATCTTCTTCCATTTTTTCGCGAAGGTGGCTGATGTGTACGTCGACGATTCTTGTATCACCCGCAAAATCGAAATTCCAAACAGCATTAAGCAGCTGGTCGCGACTTAACACTTTTCCTGCATGGTTTGCCAAATACAAAAGCAATTCGAATTCTTTCGGGGTCAGCTCCAGTTTTTTCTCTTTAAAATAGGCTTCGAATTGTTCCGGTAAAATGCGCAGGTCGCCCACTTTTATCGCCTCAGCGGTTTCTTCTTCTGTTTTTGTTTCTGCCCGCCGCAGGATCGCTTTCACACGTGCCACCACTTCCCGCGGGCTGAACGGTTTTGTAATATAGTCGTCTGCCCCGAGTTCAAGGCCGAGAATTTTATCCAGTTCATCGCTTTTGGCTGTCAGCATTAAAATGGGCGTATTGATTTTCCCAAGCCGCAGCTGCTTGCAAACGTCCATGCCGTCCATGCCCGGAAGCATCAGATCGAGAATAATGACATCAAGTTTTTCTTTCCTTGCTGTATCATATCCCTCGTTTCCGTCACTGGCAGTCAGCACTTCAAAACCGGCCTGCTCAAGATTAAATTTTAAAAGGGTCACAATGGATGGTTCATCATCCACAACCAAAACTTTTTTAGCCATCTGTTATAGCCCCGCTCCCCGACTTGTTTTTCTTCATTGTATCGTGCCTGCTTTTCCATTGTAAAGCTGGATCTCAAGCATTCCACGCGCGGCCGGGAAATATGTAAATGTTAAGCGTACATTTGGATGAGAAATCCCACCAGTACGGTAATCAGATTCGGCAATCCGAACAGGAAAAATAGCATCGTCAGGCTGATTTGTTTCAGAAAAATAGTTTGCCCGCGTCTCCATGCCGCCCACAAACGCCCCCATCGTGATGCCGGAGAATACAATTCCAATTGCTGCCGCTATCCCGTAGAGCCAATAGGTTTTTGAAAAATCCCCGGTAAAAAGCCCCGCAATGATGCCAATCGCAGCAATGATTATTCCGATTATAAAAGCATATGCCTTCAATTTTGCCCCCTCCGTTTCTTTATTGTTATATTCAGCCTTCATCGTAAAATGTCCTGCTTTTAAGAAGCTTGTTGTTTCGTTTTTTTCCGCAATATGCCGATATGCAGAGAGTTTTGATTGAAAGATTCGTACCATTTTGTTATATTAAAAATGATCGTTAAAAGATAAAGCATGGACGCCCGGCTTCGAATATTGCGTATTGTCACCCCGCCAGCCCGGGATGCCCAGCTGGCAAAATGGATGTATATAAGCGCAACGCTAGACGGATATTATTACATATAGGAAAAAGGTGATCTGGAAAATGGCATTTGTAATTACCCAACCGTGCATCGGTGAAAAAGCGGCCGAATGCGTGGATGTATGCCCCGTGGATTGTATTGCCGAGGGGGAAGACCAGTATTTTATCGACCCGGATATTTGCATCGATTGCGGCGCTTGTCAGGCAGTTTGTCCGGTAGAAGCCATATATCATGAAGAAGAACTGGAAGAAGCGGATATGGCCTTTTTGGAAAAAGCGCGCAAATTTTATGCAGAGTGAAAAAAAACCCCCGCATCATGCGGGGGTTTTTTTGAAATTGGGCTTTGACATATTCGAGTCGGTAGCCCTCCGATTCGTCCGTTTTTTTGAAATTGGCTTTTGAATGACTTAATCGATCGCGTTCTGAACTTCCTTCACCATTTCGGATACGGAGACGAGCCCGCCACCGGAAAGGTACCAGTAACCCGGGTCAAGATAAACGATATGTTTGTTCTTGTAAGCATTCGTTTTCTTGACAAGGTCGTTTTCGATGACGCTCTTTGCGTTTCCGCCCTGCCCAATGGCTGCATCGCGGTCAATGACAAACAAATAGTCGGGATTGGTTTTCACGATATATTCAAATGACACATTCTGCCCGTGAATGGATGCTTTAATGTTTTTGTCCGCAGCCGGTACACCAAATACGTCGTGTATGAGGCCAAACCGTGAACCCGGTCCGAACGCGCTCACTTTTCCGCCGGTTGTCAGGACAATCAACGCTTTGCCGTTCACTTTTTCCGCTTTTGCATGCAGGCTGTTGATTGAATCATCAATATCGGCCAATTGCTTTTTCACGGCATTTTCTTTATTGAAAATTTTGCCGAGCGTTTCCATATTCTGTTTAAAGGAATCCATATACTTCGTTGTATCCAGCCCCATATAAACCGTCGGGGCAATTTTCTTAAATTCCTTGTAGTTGTCCCGCTGCCTGCCGGAAATGATGATCAGGTCCGGATGGATTTCACTGATCTTGTCAAAATCCGGTTCCATGACGCCGCCGACATTTTCATACTTGCTGCTTTTGTATTTTTTCAAATATGACGGAAGATTGTCCTGCGGCACACCTGTCACTTTAATGCCCAACTTATCCATCGAATCCAGCACACCAAAGTCAAACACGACGACTTTCTTTGGGTTTTCCGTGACTTTCGTGGTTCCAAGTTCATGCTTTACAGTTATTTTCTTTGATGAGGCACTGCTACCCCCGGCGCTTTCTTTCGTTCCGCACCCGGCAGCAAATACTGCTAACAACAAAATCATGACTCCGGCCAAATAGCGCTTTCTCATCTCAAATCCCCTTTTCATCCATAATATAAGCAAAACTTATTTTGACAGTAATCCTGAATTTGAATATCCATATCGTAAATTTCCTTTAAAACAGAAGGGCGAATGATGTCATCCGTTTTCCCCTGTTTTACGATTTTCCCGTCTTTCATCGCCACAATGTAATCGGAATAAAACGAGGCGAAATTAATGTCGTGAATGACAATTAAAACGGTTTTGCCCAGCTCATCGGCAAGCTTGCGCAACACTTTCATAATCTGGACCGAATGTTTCATGTCAAGATTATTTAACGGTTCATCAAGCAAAATATACTCCGTGTTCTGGGCCAGCACCATTGCGATGTATGCGCGCTGCCGCTGCCCACCGCTCAGTTCATCCAGGTACTGGTTCTCATATTCTTCCAGTTCCATATAGGCAATCGCTTTATCAATCATTTTTTGATCCGAATCCGTGAGCCGTCCTTCTGAATGCGGAAAGCGCCCGAATGCGACAAGTTCCCTTACTGTCAGCCGGATGTTCATATGATTGGACTGCTTCAGGATGGATATTTTTTTCGCCAGCTTTTTACTGTTTGTACGGCTGACGGCCTCCCCGTCTATGTATACATCCCCTTCATCCGAAAATTCAAGCCGGCTGATGATCGAAAGCAGGGTGCTTTTCCCGGCACCATTTGGCCCGATAAAAGAAGTGATTTTCCCTTTTGGAATTTTAACAGACACATGATCAATGACCTTCTTGCTCCCGTAGCTTTTTAAGACATTCATCACATTTACCATGCGCGACTCTCCTTTAAAAGTAAGTAAATAAAATAGATGCCCCCGGCAAAATTGATGATGACGCTGAGCGGAACAGAGAACTGGAAGACTCTTTCCACAAGCAGCTGCCCTCCTGTCAGGAAGACGACGCTGATCAGCATCGCACCCGGTATAAGGATTGTATGCCGGTATGTATCAAAAAATTGATAAGCGACGTTGACAACGAGCAGGCCAAGGAATGTGATCGGCCCGACCAACGCCGTCGAGACGGAGACAAGGATGACGACAATCAAAAGCAGATGCCGCACTACCCGGTTATAATCGACACCAAGGTTGACCGCCTGATCCCGCCCGAGCAGCATCACATCCATAAACTTGGCAAAACGCAGATAATACAACCCGCACAATACAACAAGCACAAAAGAAACCCACAGCAAATGGACATTCACATTGTTGAAGCTGGCAAACATTTTATCCTGCAGCACCTGAAACTCATTCGGATCGATCAGCATTTGCATAAAAGAAGTGAAACTGCCGAATAAAGTGCCAAAAATCATCCCGATCAAAAGCAGAAAATACATATTTTGCCTGCCCCGGCGAAGAATTAAGTGGAACAAAACGGCAGAAAACAGCACCATCGCCACGAGTGAAACCACAAAATTGACATGGCTCTGCATCATCGTTAGCGTTTTGGCTCCCATTGCGAAAACGACCGCCGTCTGGATCATGAGATAAAGGGAATCCAGCCCGAGTACGTTCGGCGTTAAAATGCGGTTGTTTGTAATCGTCTGAAAAATAAGGCTTGAAAAGGCAATCGCACAGCCGGTCAGGATGATGGCGAAAATTTTCCGGATTCTTGAAGGGATAATATAGTTGAAATCCCAGTAAGATCCGATGCAAATATACGCTGCAATGAGGCCCGCTGCGATTGCGGCAAGCATAAGCAGTTTTGAACGACTATGCATAAGCGTGTCTCCTCAGCAGCAAATATACAAAAATGCCACTCCCGATGATGCCGGCTGTTAAACTGATCGGCACTTCATATGGATAAATGACAAGGCGCCCCAAAATATCGCAAAATAGCAGGAACACTGCCCCAAGCAGCGCCGTCACCGTAATGCTTTTTTTCATATGGTCGCCACGGTAAATGGACACAATATTTGGAATAATTAAGCCCAGAAACGGGATGGTGCCGACTGTCAGTACAGTTGCCGAAGTAATCAGCGCGACAAGGGCAAGGCCGATATTGACCACCTGCTTGTAATTCAGGCCAAGGTTTTTGGCAAAATCTTCCCCCATGCCGGCGACCGTAAACCGGTTTGCGAACACATACGCGACAAAAACGGCGGGAACTGCTAAATAAAGCATCTCGTACTTCCCTTTCAGCACGCCTGAAAAATCGCCTTGCAGCCATGAGGACAGGCTCTGGATTAAATCGAATTTATACGCAAAGAAAGTCGATACAGAGCTTACGATATTGCCAAACATCAGCCCGACAAGCGGGATGAAAATTGTATCGTTCCATTTAATCCGGCCCAGTATTTTCATGAACAGCAAGGTGCCAGCCAGTGCAAAGCAAAAAGCAACCGCAATTTTGATCAGCGGGCTTGCCGCCGAAAACAGAATGATCGCAACCAAAATGCCGAGCCGGGCACAGTCCATCGTGCCGGCTGTCGTCGGGGAGACAAATTTATTTCTCGTCAACTGCTGCATCACAAGGCCGCAGATGCTCATGCCCATGCCTGCAATGATGATGCTGATCAGACGCGGCAGGCGGCTTGCCAGCAAAATTTCCGTCTGCTCCCTGCTTAAATGGAGCATATCCGCCGGTCTGATATTTTCTGCGCCGATGAAAATTGAAATGATGGACAGGACGGCAAGCAGGGGCACTAAATATCTTTTTTTCATTCCATTCGTACTCCCCCGTTTCTTTTGTCAGCTCGTTGTAATTGATTTTCATTATCAATTATAATTATATTGATAGTGAGAATCATTGTCAATTAAGTTTTCAATATTTTTAACGTGTTTTCCATAGAAAACAGGTTTTGAATTTTGACAGATAGAATTGCAAGGATCATAGTCAACGAAAAACGCAACCGGCCTTTTGAAATCGCCTCCGTACGAGATGGTCAGTGACAAACGCAATTGTGGTTACGATGTGTCGATGAAAAAAGCGGCGGGACCTCCTTTTGGAAGTTTCCGCCGCTTTCTATTTTCCGGTCATCCCGCCTGGTCCGGATCCCAGTTGATGTTATTTTCTACGGTCAATATGCCAAGTTCATGATGCTCGCCTTCATAAAGCGCGCCCTGGGCAAAGCGCATTTCCCCGTTCGTATCGATGACTTCAAGTTTGCAATAAGCCGGGCTTTTCTGTAGGGCACGGTAAAATTCATCCGTATTGCGAACGGGCTCGCCGTTGCATTTGGAAATCACTTCACCGATGGAAAGCCCCATTTTCTCCGCTTTTGAACCCGGTATGATCCCTAAAACGATCATGCCGTTGTTCTGCTGTGTAAAATAATACGGTGCGTTGTTTTCACGCATCCGGTGGCGAATGGAGATCCATGCTCTCGCGACAATGGCAAAAACGGCTGCTGCTGCAGGAAAATAAGGAAAATAGAGCCCTGCTGCTCCGATTGCGGTCGTCATGATGCCCGCCCAAATAACCCAGGTCCCGATCCGCTTCAATGCAGATTGCGGTAAAGTGCTCTGGATTTGGTGCTGGAAACCGATTAAAAACGGGACAAGCACCAGTGAAAACGTATGTCCACCCCAGTTCACAACAGGCCACCATGAAGCGGTGACCGAAAGCGGGCCTGCGGGCAGAAAACAAACGACCGGCACAAGCCAGAGTTTTTTGGCCACAAATGCACCGACATTCAAACCGCGCCGGCTTTTCCGCAGTTTCGGGGAAACATGCTTCGTGCCGCTTGTCCTCAGCAGCACGCCTTCCGCTAACAAAAGAAGACCTGCTAAAATGGAGAGCCCGGCAACCATCGCATCGGTTGTGCCGCTCATCCAATCCGGCAGTTGAACCGGCAGCCATGTGAAAACAAAAAACAGGAGTACCGGTATGCCCAAGGTAAATGCCGGTGAGAGAAACCGGAATTGGCCTACGAGCGAAAATAAAATCGTCGCAGCCGCCACCGCAGCAAGAACAGGCCATGACACTTCAACCCCCGCCGCCACTGAGAGAGCGGAAAGGATCAACCCGCATATGAGCCCGGCAGGAAATAAAGACCGCAGTTCAAGCGATCCTTTATAAATCCTGATATGAAAATCGTTTCTTTCCCGCTTCACTCTTGCCGCACCAGAAACGAGCGCGAGCAACAGCGCATAATAGAATATCGGATGGAGAAAAAATCTTCCGATGCCTTTTAACACTTCAATGAGCCAAATCTGTTCCAACCGAAACACCATCCCCCGCACGTACCTATTTGTAGTATTATTTTAGCAGATTTTGGCGAAAAGCGCTTCGAAATTCCGGATTTTGTATGTGTCAAGTTTTTCAGCGATAGGGATATGTACCAAGTTTTTCGCGACAGGGGTTTAAAATCGGGTATTCTAAGACGCTCTTTTTGTACACTTTTGGCTACCGCGCTATGCTTGCTTTCCTGGCTCAGGAGGAAGCTGCCCCGAAGTGACGTAATATTTCTGTATAAAGATGGATAACAGGGGTGTTAATGCGCGCGAAATCCACTCGCTTTTCGTGGGCGGCCGGCGAGCCTCCTCGCTCGTGCCTCGCTGCGGGGATGGACTTCAAAGAGTTCCGGAGGACAGTTCAAAGGGGCATAACTAGACGCGCCCTATGTGAAGGAAGAGTCTCGTTTTTGCTTGCTTTCTTAACGTAGACGGACTCTATGTGAAGAAAGGCCTTCTTTTTCCCGCGCTTCCTTAACATAGGGCTTGCTAAATAAGTAAAATTCCTAGATTTGGCAAGGATGCTGACAGCTTTGGCAAAAATTAGAGGCAAGGGTGTGATAAAAATCCAGGGAAAAGCTTGCACTTGAAAACTGATTCAATGTATAGAAAAGACAGAATCGCATTTTCGAAGATGGATTCTTCTAGAGCTTACTGACAAAGTGGAGACAAACTCAGAATCGGATTCGTTCAGCAAGCCCTTATGCCATCCACCTGTCAAATAAGTATCCCACACAAATTAAGAGGATTGCAAAAATGAAGTGGACCTTCTTCTCGTTTATTCCTGTTTTTTCCAAAACGAGAAATATGACTGCTACCAATCCAATATATACTGCACTTGCTAAAAAGTAGCTTACGTTCGCCAAAAATAGCGTGGGATACTTTTGACAAAAACCAGCTGTAATACCAAAAACAAGTAACAATAAAGGAATTCTTAATTTCCAATACATCATTAATCCCTTTTTCAAAGCATAGTTATCTTTTCTTTATTATATTACCGGCATAAGACAATGACCATAAGGATTTTTTTCAGACTCATAGATTTTCTATCCAAACCGGCATCCACGTTTATTTTTCCGTTATTTTTACAACTGCGCTGGGAGTCGCAAAAGTGGCAGTAAGACAGAAACATGAGAGTTAAGGGCAAAAAAGCAAATTGCTGCACGTTGGCTTGCAACCCGGCCCGCTGATGCGTCGTTACTTACTGACAACCTTTAAGGCGACTTGCAGCTGCAAATCGTTTTTTTCCGCGTGCGCCATTTTGTACAGCGATTTTTCCATTTCATCGGCCGTTTTTTGATTGATGCTGCCGGTTACCGGAAGGCCTTTGTCAAACTGGAACGCCTTGACGGCATTTTCCGTCTGGATATCGAAATAACCGTCTTCCCTTCCCGGTGAAAAACCAAGACTCTTTAGCATTTGCTGGGCGGTTTTGATTTGGGTGTTGTTCATATCCTTTTTCAAAATGTGTGCAATTTGCAAAGCCTGGGCATCAAAATAGTCCGGCTGTTTCACTTCAATCGTCGGGGCAATGCCTTTATGATGGATCCAATGGCCATCGGGCGTAAGCCATTTAAACATGGTGAGTTTGATGATGCTCTCATCTTCCATCGGCACCGCTTCCTGCACCGTCCCTTTGCCGAATGTCCGGACGCCAATTAACGGATAATTTTCCGTTTCATGAAGTGCAGCCGCCATTATTTCAGAAGCGCTCGCGCTGCCTTTATCGACGAGAACCGCAACCGGGTAAGCCTTCTTTTTCTTCAGTTTGGACACATACTGGACACGGTGCCCGCTCCGTTCCTCAATTTGCAAATACGGCTTGTTTCTTGTAACAAACTGCTTGAGAATCGCTTCAACACTGGAAAGAAGGCCGCCCGGATTTCCCCGTACATCAATAACAAGCCCTTCCATGCCGCGGTTTTCAAGTTTTTCGAGCTGCTGTGCAAAATCTGTTGCCGTATCTTTTGAAAACTGGGTAATGCCGATATAACCGATTTTTTTCCCGTTTGCCTTTTTCATTTTCGAGTAGACCGTGTCAAGCGGGATTTCATCACGTTTGACCGTCACTGTCATCTGTTTGCCGGATCCGGCCCTTGAAATACCCAGCTTCACATTGGAGCCTTTTTTTCCTCTGATTCGTGTTGTCACTTCGTATAAGTCCATGCCTGCCGTACTTTTTCCGTTAATTGTTGTAATCACGTCTTCCGGGCGCAGTCCCGCTTTTTCCGCCGGGGAGTTTCTATAAGGAGAAACAATCAGTATTTTTCCGTTTTTTTTGGTAATTTCGGCGCCGATGCCTTGAAAAGAGGAATCCAGCGTGTCATTGAATTGCGCGGCTGTCTCTTTGTCCATGTAGACGGAATACGGATCGTCCAATGTACTGACCATGCCTTTGATTGCGCCTTCCACGAGTGTTTTTTCGTCAACTTTCCGGACATAGGAACTTTTGATTAATTGGTATGCCTGGGCAATTTTTGTGAGGTCCGGCATATTGCTTGTCCCACCGGTTGTTTCCTGGCGGGTGGGGGCTGCCTTGTCCTTTTGTGAAAACCATTGGCCTGCCGTATAGCCGCCGCCTGCACCGGCAAGCAGCGATCCCGAAATCGCAAGCGCCAGCCATTTTCGTTTCATGGTGATGCCCTCCTTGTACAAGAAGCGCCGCCAAAAGCGGGGTTCTTCATCTCGATAATTCAATATATGTACAAGCCGGGGGGCATATGCCGGGTAGCGGAAAAAGACGGCGAAAGTCCCGCCGAGGATGCAAACAGGCTGCCGTGAAGCTAAAAAATGCGTAATGCAAAACGGGCTCTGGTTTCTTTAGGGGATACGCGATCCGGCCATGACCATGCTGTTCACAAAACAGCACGAACGGGACGGAGCCACCATCACAACATGTAAAAAAGAAGCCTCTTCCGCTAAGAGCCGGCAAAGCAAAAACGGAAGAAGCCGTAAAGAGGTTGAGGGGTTCTCCCCCCGCGCTAAAATGACATCTTAGCATCGCAAAAAATATGGATACGTTTCCTTGGTTCACGAAACGGCATCCAATTGCGGAACGGGCCGGTAACCCGCCGCAAAGTCTTCAATCATGGCGCTTGCCGTCGGAAATTTTCCGGCACCCGGACCTGTAAGGGTAATTTTTCCGATCAGGCTGCCGTAAATCGTGATGGCATTGTTGACGCCTTCCACCGCATAAAGGGCGTGTTCGGGAGGGACAAGGACAGGCTTAACGGATGCTTTCAGCGTACCGCCATCACGGTATATGTCCGCAATATGCTTATAACGGAGTCCCTGCCGATCCGCTCTTTCAATATCCGCAAGCGAGAGGCCGCCTATGCCTTCAACTTCTACTTTCTCCCAGTCCGGCTGGGTTCCGAATACGAGCCGACTCAGGATCATCAGCTTGCAAAAGGCGTCCTGCCCTTTTACATCATTGCCCGGGTCAGCTTCTGCATAGCCGTGCTGCCTGGCAATTTCCAACGCTTCTTCAAACGGAAGATGTTTTTCGCGCATGGCCGATAAAACAAAATTGGATGTGCCGTTTAAAATCGCCTGTACACGCTGGATATCATTAACCTGAAGCTGCTGGGAAATCGTCCGAATCACAGGGATGCCGCCTGCAGTTGTCGCTTCGTAACCGACAAACACGCCTTTTTCTTTCGCTTTTTCAAGCAACACATTCCCATATCGTGCAAACATGACTTTATTGGCAGTAATGACGTGGCAGCCTTTTTCAATCGCTTGTAAACAGTAGGAAAAGCCTGGTTCTTCCCCGATAATCGCTTCAAACACGACTTCAAGGCCGGGAATGGCGAGAACTTCCCGGAAGTCCGTCGTAACGAGTACAGAACTGTCAATGTTCCGCTTTTTTCGGGGGTTTTTGATCAGAACCGCTGCAATCTCTACCTCGGCATGCAGCTTTTCTTTCAGCTGCTCCCGGTGGGTCCGGACCGCTTCGTACACGCCCTGGCCGACCGTCCCAAAGCCGAGCAGCGCTGCTTTAATCACTCTCATTATCCAAACTCCTCCCTACATCTAGCGCTCTTTCGCCTCTGAAGCGTTTTGTTCATTTAAAACGGTCAAGCGGTCCGACAGTATTCGGTGCAGCCGGTATCCAGAAGCTCCCGATCTGGATCAGGTATGCAGACCGTCCGGGCCGCAACATTGTTCAATGGGATCAGCCCAGAACATCGTATAAGTTTTCCGGATCGCCTGTTGGCATTCGCATGGCGGCCTTCGCACGAATCTGCCGGACCCGCTCCCCGCTTTTACCGGGCTGTAACGGCTGTTGCTTTTGTAATGGCCTGATCGAGGTCGGCTGTCAAATCTTCGACGGCTTCAAGCCCGACGGACAGGCGGATCAAATCGCCTGTGACCCCTGATTTTTCCAGTTCTTCATCGCTCAGCTGCGAATGCGTAGTCGTTGCCGGGTGGATGATCAGCGATTTCGCGTCGCCGACATTCGCTACATGCGACCACAGCTTAATATTGTCGATCACGCGTCTTCCTGTTTCCCGGCCGCCTTTCACACCAAAGTTGACAATGGAGCCGTAACCGCCGTTCAAATATTTTTGCGCCAGCTCATGGGACGGATGGTCTTCAAGGCCCGGGTAATTGACCCAAGCAACATCTGGATGGTTTTTCAGAAATTCCGCGACTTTCAATGCATTTTCGTTATGCCTTTCCACACGCAGATGCAGCGTTTCAAGCCCTTGCAGGAATAAAAAGGCGTTGTCCGGGCTTAAAGCAGGCCCGAAGTCGCGCAAAAGCTGAACGCGAAGTTTTGTGGCGAACGCAGCCTGTGCCGTGTCGACGCCGTAGCGCAAGCCGTGATAGCTCGGATCCGGTTCGCTAAAGTCCGGGAATTTGTCTGTGTTCCAGTCAAAACGCCCGCCGTCAACGGCAACACCGCCGATCGCCGTTCCGTGCCCGCCGATCCATTTTGTCGCCGAATGGACAACCACGTCCGCGCCCCATTTGATCGGATTCGCGCCATACGGAGAAGCAAACGTGTTGTCGACAATCAAAGGAATACCGTTTTCATGGGCCACTTCCGCCACTTTTTCCACGTCGAGCACCTGCAGGCTTGGGTTGCCGATAATTTCCGCGTACAATGCTTTTGTTTTCGGGGTGATCGCCTGGCGGAACGCTTCAGGGTCGGACCCGTCCACAAACTTGACGTTAATGCCGTATTTCGGCAATGTCACAGCAAACAAATTATAGGTGCCGCCGTAAAGATTGCTGGCGGATACGATGTCATCACCCGCACGCACGATGTTCAAAATGGAAAAGGCAATGGCCGATGCGCCGGATGATAAACCGACAGCCGCTGTTCCGCCTTCCAGTGCAGCAACACGTTTTTCAAAAACATCCACAGTCGGATTGCCGAGACGGGAATAAATGAAACCTTCTTTTGATAAATTGAAGACGCCCTCCGCATGTTCTGTATCCGGAAAAACGTAAGAAGTCGTCCGGTATACCGGTACGGCGCGCGATCCTGTCGCCGGGTCCGGTTCCTGGCCGCCGTGCAACAATAAAGTTTCCGGTTGGAATGATGGTTGTGTCATTTTAAAGCCTCCTGATTTTTTAAAATTTTTTCGTGAAAGATGGAAGAGGAAATGAAAAAACCCTCTTCGTAAGGGAAGAGGGTTACAATGTATGTAAGTTCCTCCCTTATCTTTCAGACGCATGTCTGTAGGAATTAGCACCTTTTCAGGCAAATGCCTGAAGGTTGCCGGGCTTCGCAGGGCCTAGTCCCTCCGCCGCTCTCGATAAGAGTTTCTTTTCATAATTCAATTTTGAATGACTTATTGTTTAAGATTATAGAAGAACAATGGCAAACCGTCAACCTTTTTTTGAAAAAATTTTCTTTTTCTTCTACAATATTGGCGACAATAGCCGGGAAATGGACTCTTTAAACCGCACATAAAGCGGCCGGTTCTGGTAATCATGGAGCGTTAATTCGGTTGATTCGGCCATATCGTCCCGGAAAACGCCGGCAAGTGTGCCGGAAAGCTCACGGTCGTACAGCACGGCGTTCACTTCAAAATTGAGACGGAAACTGCGCACATCGATATTGGCCGTCCCAACGGAAGCAATTTTCCCGTCTACGACAATCATTTTCGCATGGATGAACCCTTTTTGATAAATGTACACTTTGACGCCCGTTTTTAACAGCTGGCCGATGTTGGAAAGCGTCGCCCAATAGACAAACATATGATCCGGTTTATTTGGAATCATAATCCGAACATCCACTCCGGATAAGGCGGCAAGCGTCAGCGCATTCAGGAGGCTGTCATCCGGAATAAAATACGGTGTTTGCAAATAAATATATTTTTTGGCGGAATTGATCATTTTAATATAGCTGTTTTTAATCTGCTCCCATTCAGAATCGGGGCCGCTTGAGACGATTTGGATATCGGTTTCACCCTGCGATGGGATGACCGGGAAATAACGTTCTTCATCTCTTACATCATGCGGTGACGCCTGATTCCAGTCCAAAATAAAGCGAGTCTGCATGGCATAAACAGCACTCCCTACAATCCGTAGATGCGTATCCCGCCAGTAACCGAATTTCTTATTCAGACCAAGATACTCATCCCCAACGTTAAAACCGCCGATATATCCGATCTGCCCATCAATAATCGCCAATTTCCGGTGATTCCTGAAATTGACGCGCAAATTGACGAGCGGGATCCGGGCAGGAAAAAAGGACGCCACTTCCCCACCAGCAACAACAAGCGGCCGGAAAAATTTGCGGCGGAACAGCATCCGCGACCCCATATCATCATAAAGCAGCCGCACCTTTACGCCTTCTCTTGCTTTTTGCGACAGCAGTTCAATCAATTCATGGCCGAGGCGGTCATTCCGGAAAATATAATATACAAGATGAATACTGTCTTTTGCATTCCGGATGTCTTCAAATAAAGCCTCGAATTTTTTCCTGCCATCTGTAAAGATATCGACGTGATTGTCCTGGGAAAGGATCGCCCCGTCATTCATCAGCAGCATATAAACGAGATCCTTGTACTGGATTGTCCGCTCATCATGAAACGGAAACCGGTTTTCGCGCAGCAGTTCAATTTGCTGCTGGGAAATTTCCTTAATGCCAATCTTCTCCTGTACTTTCCAGTCGAAAATTTTACGGCGGCTTAAATTTTGTCCAAATACCAAATACAGGATAAAGCCGGCAATCGGCAGGAATAACAGAACCAAAAGCCATGCCCAAGTTGCGCCGACATCCCGCCGTTCAAGGAAAATAACGGTTCCCGCCAGAATAAAATTCAAAAGAAACAAGATAACTAGTAGTACCGTTATAATCATTGCGTTCTCCTTTTCGTACACCCTTTGTTCCTGCTTGAGGTTTGTTCCCGGCCGGTATCCGGGAACACGGTGAAGTGTTTTGGAATTGATATAGGATATGTTTGCGCAGCAAAAATAACAATTGTATCATACCATAATATTTGCGCCTTACCTATCGTACAGCACTTTCCCTGCCATTGCATGCAAAAAGAACCGCACCAATGGATACGGTTCTTTTTTTCGTTCTTATTAAAAGTTAACGTAGTTTCTCGGGTTTTGGGCACCGGTATGTGGCGGTGGTGTCCAGCGGCCGTTATAAATTTCAAAGTGAAGATGCGGTCCTGTTGATTCCCCGGTATTTCCCATTGCTCCGATCTGCTGCCCTTTGCTGACGTGCTGCCCGGTGCTGACGCTGTACGAGCTCAAGTGGGCATAAACGGTTGTGTACAACTTCCCGTTAATGTAATGGGTGATCATGACGCAATTCCCGTATGAAGAAGAGTGATACGCCCTGAACACGACACCGTCGGCTGCAGCGACAACCGGTGTCCCGATGCTGTTGGCAATGTCAATGCCCGGATGGAACCCGCCGGAACGCCCGCCGAATTCAGATGAAATATATCCGGATGCCGGTCGCGTAAAGGACCCGGAAGATACTTGCGGAAGGGATCCGCCGGAATGGCTCCCGGAACTTGACTTGACCGATGCAGAGCGGGTTGTCCCTGCGTTTGATCCTGCTGATCCTATTGATCCTGCATTCGTTTGTGCCTTTGCTGCTGCATCTGCTTTTGCCGCCGCCTCTTTTCTTGCTTCAGCCTGCTTTTTCGCAAACGCAATCGCTTTTTCAATGGAAGCTTTCTGGTCAGCCAGGATGCTCTTTTGTTCGCTCAGCGACATTTTCTCTTCTTTGAGGCTATCTTTTTGTTTGTCCAGCTGTTTGATTAACGCCGATTTCTCGCTCTCATCCTGTTTCAGACTGTCTTTTAATGATTGTAAATCAGACAGCATCGATTCCAAATCGGACAGTTTCTTCTCTACTGATGCCTGTTTGTCTTTTAAATCCTGTTCATCTTTTTTCTGTTCTTCCAAAATTTGCCGGTCTGCTTCAACCAATGTCTTCACTGCCGAAAAGCGGTCAATAAAATCACCGACGCTTTTCGCTTCCAAAAAAACATCCAAATAATTAACCGAACCGCCGCCGTTTTTCTGCATTGCGCGGGCGCGGTCTTCTAAAATGGCGTTTCGGTCTTCAATCCGCTTTTTGATTTCGGCGATATTTTTCTTCAGATCAGCAATCTGGCTTTTCGTTGTGCTGATATTCTGTTCCTGCTCGCTGATTTTTTTGTTCGCCGATTGAATTTTAGACTCAATCGCCTCAAGCTGGCTGCCGAGAGAAGCCTGCTTGTCTTGAATGTTGGAAATCTGGTTGTCTTTTTTGTCCATTTCGGATTGGACATTGGAAAGTTTACTCTCAATCTCGCTTTTTTTCTGCTGCAAATCTCCTGCCGCACTCGCATTGGACTGGTAGCCGAACAGGCCGCCCAAGCTGAGCGTGCATACAACGGCAGCAGGCAGAATGGAACGCTTCTTCATCTTTTTCCCCCTCAGAGCAATATGGTTTTGTTTTATGTATCCGGGGACGCAACGCCCCGTTTTTCCTATGTTTTAAAACGAACGGAAAAGGGTATAGCATAAAAATCAGGCGGACGGGACCGGAATACATCCCTGCCGTTCCCGTTACACTTTCAAATAACGGCGGATCGACATCGAACTTCCCCAGATTCCGATGCAGACGCCAAGCACGAGCAGCAGGCCGTCTACGCCGTAAATGAACGGGCTGATATCAAGCATATGGATAATATTGTTTTGAAGCTTCGGCTCCACGATTTTATAAACGGAGTAATAGCCGAAGGAAATCAGCACAATCGGCAGAATGGACCCCAGGATCCCGAGCCAGAGCCCTTCGAGAAGAAAAGGCCAGCGGATAAACCAGTTTGTCGCCCCTACCAGTTTCATAATCTCGATTTCTTTTCTTCTGGCAAAAATCGTAATTTTAATCGTATTCGAGATAAGGAACATCGCCGTAAGCAGCAGGGCAATGATTAACACAACCCCGACATTGCGGCAGATACTTAAAACATGGAACAGCTTTTCCACTTTTCCTTTACCGTAAATGACGGATTCGACATGGTCCATTTTTTGAATTTGCGCTGCAACTTTCGGCGTGTCTGTCGGCTGCTTTGTTTTGACAATAAATACATCATACAATGGGTTGTCCTGCTGGAACAGTTTAAAATCATCACCCATTCTTTTAACCAATTCTTTTAATTCCTGTTGTTTAGAAGAAAACTTGACAGAATTGACGGCGTTCAGACTCTCAATCTCGCTTTTCAATTTTTCCCTGTTGGCAGCCTTTGCCGCTAAATCGATATGGACGCGAATTTCCACGTCGTTTTCAATATCGGAAGCAAATTTATTCATGTTCAGGATGATCACAAAAAATACGCCGACCAGAAGCAGGGTAATCGTTACGGCACTTGCCGATGCAAACATCATCCAGCCATTCCGGCCAAGGCTTTTAAAACTTTCCCGGAAGTGGCGTTTAAGCGTATTAATCTTCATAACCGTAACCTCCCAGCTGCTCATCGCGTACCACTTTCCCGCCTTCAATGGCGATGACGCGGTGCTTGTTTGTGTTTACAATATCACGGTTATGGGTAGCCATGACAATCGTTGTCCCGGTTACGTTGATGTCTTCGAGGATTTTCATAATGTCCCATGAAGTTTCTGGATCGAGGTTTCCAGTCGGCTCGTCCGCAATAACCACTTTCGGCATGTTGACGATGGAACGGGCGATGGAAACCCGCTGCTGTTCACCGCCGGACAACTCAGAAGGCAGCATTCTTGCTTTATTTTTCAACCCGACCTGGTCGAGTACTTCCATAACGCGGCTCCGGATATAGGAAGGTTCCTGCTCGATCACTTCGAGGGCAAACGCGATATTTTCATATACAGTCAATGTCGGCAGCAGCTTAAAATCCTGGAATACGACACCGATCTGCCGCCGGAAATAAGGAATCCGTTTGTCCCGGAGCTTTGAAAGATTGACGCCGTTCACGATGACATCCCCTGCTGTCGGCTTTTCTTCGCGGTAAATCAGTTTGACGAGCGTGGATTTGCCTGCGCCGCTCGGGCCAACGATATAAACAAATTCGCCCTGGTTGATTTTTATATTTAACCCGCTCACGGCCATGACGCCGTTCGGGTACTTTTTATAGACGTCCTTTAATTCTATCATTTCCTCACCTGGCTTTTTCAATGTAGCGTGCCGAAATGAAAAATGTGTCAACGGCACCGGCAAAAAACGCCAATTTTTGCAATACCCATACACCCGTCCCAGTAAAAGATCCGCACGGGATGATTTGCTGTAAGAAAAGGCTGCGTAAAAGCCTTTCTGCATAAAATTTGACTTTTTTCTCTTTTCAACGCGCGAGAATCCGCATAATTGCTCGAAATTCGCACATTAACTATTATAGCATCCCTTGCCTTAAGCGACATTACAGTTTTGTTTCAAATTTTCTAATGGGGGTGAACATTTTTTTGAGGATCGCTTCGCATTTTGGAACTTTTTAAGCCTTGTCTGAAACTATAAATGAATACCGTTGACACTTCCCCATCATTCTCCCTCCCTCGACAAAAAATAGGGATTCCCGTCGTATGGGAATCCCTATTTTCATTCACTGTGTCCTCGCATTCACTTTTTCGAAAAAAACCCGGTAATAAAAGAAATTACGCTTACAACACAGTCCGCCACTAAAAATGTCCCTATTCATCTATTTTCATTATATCCTTGACCTGTAATGTTAGTTGGTACGAAGATCATAATAATGCCTGAACCTAACCACTACTAATCAATTGTAATATAGATAGCATGGTTACAAATGATTCCTTTATATCATAAGCATTCTCATTTTGGCAGTGCCATATATACTGATATTGCCAAAAAAATGAACCCGACTACAAGTTCAATCCCAAATCTGGCTGTCTTGTTTTTCCTGTACTTAAAGCTGTTCACAAGAAGAACAATTCCGACAACAAAGCAAAAAAGCATGACCCAAAACCCCATGATTTTTCTCCCCCATTCTTCCATAAAGATCCATTATCTCTTTGGCTTCCCGTTTTTGTAAACCCATCTCCGTATGGTTAGAAGTAGTACAAAGGTACAAACGAATAACAGAAACATGATGTGAATTTATTTCCTGTATTACAACCTATTGGAAATTTTTTTACATTATAACACATGACTTTTATATTTGTAAACGTTTAATTTTATTTTTTTCGTTTTTTTCAAAAAGGTCGCGTAACGCTCGCCTTTTTATCCCTTACTGAGCCGGTATTTTTGCAGTTGCTGTAGAAAAAACTTTCCACCTTTACCAAAAAACGGGCCGGTTTTCCGGTCCGTTTTTGTCATTTTTTCTTGGAAAGCCATTTCGCGACT
The DNA here is from genome assembly GCF_943193165.1 of Weizmannia agrestimuris. Classification (NCBI taxonomy): domain Bacteria; kingdom Bacillati; phylum Bacillota; class Bacilli; order Caryophanales; family Bacillaceae; genus Heyndrickxia; species Weizmannia agrestimuris. The sequence goes on along the minus strand of NZ_CALPDC010000015.1, from coordinate 450 downwards.
TTTTGGGCATCGTCTCCCTTTAAAAGCCCTTTTGGCATGTCTCCTTTTCCGTTTTCAATGACATTTAAAATCTGTTTTTCGCTGAGCTTAGAACCGATATGCTGCAAATTCGGCCCGACATTTCCTTGCAATTGATCGCCATGGCAGGCAGAACATTTTTGGTCTACCAGTTTTTCGGCATCGCCGCCACTTGCCGTGTTTTTCCCGCCGTCTGACGATGGAGATCCGTTCCCGCAGGCGGAAAGTCCAGCTGCAAGTAGAATCGCCGTCAAAGCTGCACACCATTTTTTCATCCGAAGTCCTCCCTCCTATGCACATTCTTCTTCCATTATACCGAATGTCCGCCTAGGCAGGGAAAGAAATACGAAAAACGGTATGTGTCAAGTTTTTCTCGACAAGGTTTAAATATCGGGTATTCCTAGACACTCTTTTTGTACACTTTCGGCTACC
>NZ_CALPDC010000014.1:0-56108 GCF_943193165.1 Weizmannia agrestimuris | reverse complement strand
GTCTGGCTGAAGGGATCGGTCTTGAAAACCGACAGGCGGGTTACACCGCGCGGGGGTTCGAATCCCTCTTCCTCCGCCATTTCATTATTTTATCATCGCGGGGTGGAGCAGTCTGGTAGCTCGTCGGGCTCATAACCCGAAGGTCGCAGGTTCAAATCCTGCCCCCGCAATTGGTCCCGTGGTGTAGCGGTTATCACGCCTGCCTGTCACGCAGGAGATCGCGGGTTCGATTCCCGTCGGGACCGCTTGTTTTGGCTCGGTAGCTCAGTCGGTAGAGCAAAGGACTGAAAATCCTTGTGTCGGCGGTTCGATTCCGTCCCGAGCCACCATTGGTTTCAATGAAAAATATATGGCGGTTGTGGCGAAGTGGTTAACGCACCGGATTGTGGCTCCGGCATTCATGGGTTCGATTCCCATCATCCGCCCTTTGCTGCGGGTGTAGTTTAGTGGTAAAACCACAGCCTTCCAAGCTGTTGTCGTGGGTTCGATTCCCATCACCCGCTCCACTTTGGGCCTATAGCTCAGCTGGTTAGAGCGCACGCCTGATAAGCGTGAGGTCGATGGTTCAAGTCCATTTAGGCCCATATATTCCGCAGTAGCTCAGTGGTAGAGCAATCGGCTGTTAACCGATCGGTCGTAGGTTCGAATCCTACCTGCGGAGCCATATGGAGAAGTACTCAAGTGGCTGAAGAGGCGCCCCTGCTAAGGGTGTAGGTCGCGATTAGCGGCGCGAGGGTTCAAATCCCTCCTTCTCCGCCATTTCCGGCCCGTTGGTCAAGCGGTTAAGACACCGCCCTTTCACGGCGGTAACACGGGTTCGAATCCCGTACGGGTCATACTGGTCACGAAGCTGTTCCGGAAAATGCCGGAGCAGCTTTTTTTTGCGTTTTTTTTACATCTCAACCCCCTTTACATCTCCCAAGGCGCCGGGACCGAAAAAACGCAAAAACAAACGGCGGAGTGCAACACTCCGCCGTTTGTTTTTAAATAAAATGATCGATCAAAAAGCTGATGGATAAAAGCACCCCGAAAATGGTGTTTGTCTGTGCGGTTGCTTTCATGGCAGGCAGCATTTGCAACGGTTCACTTTTTCCAATAAAGCCTTTAATGGCCCGGACCGGTTTCGGTGTGCTGACAAAAACGAGCAATACCCACGGGGTTACAACACCGAACAAAACGAGCCCGGCCATCCAGAGATAGGAAAGGGCAAACATTGCGGCCAGAAGCAGGATGGCTCCTTTCCGGCCGAGCAGAATGGCGATTGTTTTTCTGCCATTTGCTTTATCGCCGTCCAGATCGCGGATATTATTCGACAGCATAATGGCACCGATTAAAATCATAATCGGAATCGAAATAAATACAATCGGCCATGTGATCGTTTTTGTCTGGATAAAAAACGATATTAATATAATAATTACACCCATAAAAAAGCCGGAAATCAGTTCGCCAAGCGGCGTCGATGAAATTGGAAAAGGCCCTGCAGTGTAAAGATAAGCAACAAGCATGCAGACAGTGCCGATTACAGCGATCCACCAGGAACTTTGCGAGCAAATGTAAACGCCGATCAGCATGGCTGCGCCGAAAAAAGCAAAGGCGAGGTGGAGCACCGTTTTCGGTTTGATGCCGTTTCTGACGATTGCCCCGCCGATCCCGACGGAATGCTCGGTATCAAGGCCGCGTTTGTAATCGTAATATTCATTAAACATATTGGTTGCTGCCTGAATTAACAGGGTTGCAACCAGCATTGCAGCAAACAGCAGCAGATTGATGCGGGCAATGCCTAAAGCCAGTACTGTCCCGAGAATGACAGGCACAAAACCGGCCGTTAAAGTATGGGGCCGTGTTAATTGCCACCAGATCCGCCAGCCTTTGTCAGGGCCGATTGATGGAGAAGATTGCGCATTCATCTTCTTACTCTCCTTTTATGCTATTCTTATATAAATATGGCGAAATTAGTACATTTAAAGTTTAGGGAAATCAGGCCCATGTGTCAATGTATTTGGTTGGCAATCTTATTTTAAGCCGTTTTGCTGAATTTAACCGGCAAATTTTATATAATAGATGAGGTATGTTCATAAAAATGTTAAGTTTTCATATGAAAACTGTGATAGATGGCCCGGCAAAAAGCAAGAGAGGTTTGGAGGAGATCTTTTGGCTAATGAGGATATATTAATGAAAGAAAAAACGGCGCCGGCATTAAAACTGGTAAGCAAAGTCATAAAATGCCGCACTGCACCGGATCCGCTCCGCCTTTTTACAGCGGGTGCCGCGCGTTTTTACGGCAGCCGGTTTTTCTGGCAGGATGCCGATCGCGAAACCGTATTTGTCGGTTTTGGCCGCGTATGGTCCTGTACGGTCACAGCCTCTGACGGTTTTGCCCAAATGGAAGACGAATGGCGAAATTTGAAGGGGGCGGGCGAAGTTTATTCGGATACCGGTGAAACGGGAACAGGGCCTGTGCTTTTCGGCGGTTTTGCGTTTGACGGGACGGTTGCAAAGCAGGAATGGAAAACATTTGGCCAAGGCATTTTCCGCGTGCCGCAAATTCTTTTCACGTTTAAAAAAGATGCCGTCTTTCTTACGGTAAACGGATGCGGCGGAACAGAGAGCGTGCAGGAAGCGGAGGAAACCGCGCGAAGCCTTTTAAACGGCAGTACAGCTTTCCCTGCACTTCCGCTTTTAAAAGCTGTAAAGGAAATCGGTTCGGACGAATGGAAAAAAAGTGTCGCAACAGCCGTGGAGTTTATCCGGGAAGGGAGAATGGACAAAGTTGTCCTGGCAAGAAAACTGGAACTTGCTTTTGACGGTGTGGCGAGCCCGGATGCGGTGCTTGCGGCGCTTTCCGCCCAGCAGCATGACAGCTATTTATTTGTGCTGGAAGAAGGCAGTGAAAGTTTTATCGGGGCTTCGCCGGAAAGGCTGGTGAAAAAAACGGGCCGGCATATTTTATCGACGTGTCTTGCCGGTTCGATCAAACGCGGCCGCAATGAGGCGGAGGATTTGGAACTTGGAAAAGCGCTGCTTTCGGATCAGAAAAATTTAAGCGAGCATGGTTTTGTCGTATCCATGATTCGGCAGGTGCTTGAACCTTTTTGCAACGGGCTGAATGTGCCGGATGCGCCTGTGTTGATGCGGATGCGCGATATCCAGCATCTTTACACCCCGGTTACCGGGACAGTGAAGGACAAGGACACCACCCTTTTTCAATTGGTCAAAGCGCTCCATCCGACGCCAGCACTTGGCGGTATTCCGCGGCAGCCGGCCATGGAAGCAATCCGGCTTCTTGAAAAAATGGACCGCGGTTTATACGGTGCGCCGATCGGCTGGGTGGATTACAGGGGAAGCGGCGAATTTTGCGTCGGCATCCGCTCCGGACTATTAAAGGAGGATCATGCATCCCTTTATGCCGGATGCGGTGTCGTCAAGGAATCGGAACCTGAAGAAGAATATAAAGAAACAAGCGTCAAATTTACCCCAATGCTGCGTGCTTTAGGAGGCAAATAGAGTGGAACACCAGGAGATCATGACAACTTATTTGGCAGCTTTTATCCGGCAGTTGTCCGCGATGGGGATCCGCTATGCGGTGGTAAGCCCCGGGTCAAGGTCGACGCCGATTGCGATGTTGTTAGCGGAACATCCGGATTTTAAAATTTACATGGATATTGATGAACGGTCAGCCGCTTTTTTTGCGCTCGGGCTTGCAAAAGAAAAACGCAAACCGGTTGTGCTTTTATGTACGTCTGGCACAGCTGCCGCCAACTATTATCCGGCGGTTGCGGAAGCCAATATTTCACGCGTGCCGCTTATTGTGCTGACGGCAGACCGGCCGCATGAACTGCGCAATGTCGGTGCCCCGCAGGCCATTGACCAGATCCGGCTGTACGGCACCCATGTCAAATGGTTTGAGGAGATGCCGCTTCCGGAAGCAGGAGAAGAAGTGCTTCAATTTGTCCGGCAGACGGCGGCCAGGGCAGTCGTGACGGCACTACAGCAGCCGGCGGGCCCCGTGCATCTTAATTTTCCGTTGCGCGAGCCGCTTGTTCCGGTTCTTAAGCCGTCTCCTTTTGCCGGCGAAGTACCGGTGCCGGCAATTGAAAATTTTTCCGGCACCCTGCAACTTTCAGAAGAAACGGTTGAAGTCGTGGCAAAAGAGATCCGGGAAAAGAACCGCGGCCTGATCATTTGCGGGCCGATTGATATTCCCGGCTTTGCGGAGGCGGTTGTGGCGCTCAGCGAAAAAACGGGTTACCCGGTGCTGGCCGATCCGCTGTCACAACTGCGAAGCGGCCGGCACGGGAAAGAAAGGATCATTGAAAATTATGATTCCTTACTAAAAGATCCGAAATGGGCCGACCGCCTTGCACCGGATGTTGTGATTCGCTTCGGTGCCATGCCCGTTTCCAAACCGCTGACCCTTTTGCTAAAAAAAGTAAAAACAGCTGCCCATTATATCGTTGACGGCGGAAACGGCTGGCGCGATCCCGTGAAGCGGGGGACAACGGTTGTTTATTCGGATGAAATTGATTTCTGTAAAAAATTGTCAAATATAATTGTAATGAACCCGGTTTCGGAATGGTTCACCATGTGGGAAAAATTGAATCAACAGGCGCGGCAGATTGTTACGGCTTCGCTGGAGGCGGAAGAAACCTTTGATGAAGGAAAAACGGTAACCGAACTTGCTGCTGCTTTGCCGGACGGCAGTACCCTTTTTGTCGGCAACAGCATGCCGATCCGGGATGTCGATACATTTTTTCAGGCAACAGATAAAAAGATCCGCATTCTGGCAAACCGGGGCGCGAACGGCATTGACGGCGTTGTGTCCAGTGCAGCCGGCGTGAGCGCGGGATGCGGCAAAGCCTTTTTGCTGATCGGCGACTTGTCCTTTTTCCATGATTTAAACGGGCTGCTGATGACGAAAATGCACAAGCTCAATCTTTGTGTGATTTTGATCAATAATAATGGCGGGGGCATTTTTTCTTTCCTGCCCCAGGCGGATGAACCGGAGAAATTTGAGCAGCTGTTCGGCACGCCGACGGACCTCGCGTTTGAATATGCGGTTAAAATGTATGGCGGGAGCTACATTCAGCCGCAAAACTGGGATCAATTCCGGGCGGCGCTTTCCGAATATAAAGGCGGGCTGCAAGTGATTGAAGTGCGGACAAACCGGGCGAAAAATGTCGAAACCCACCGGAAAATCTGGTCACAAGTTTCCCGGGAAATGGAACGTTATTTTCAAGGTGAGCAACAATGAGAATCAACGGTTTGGAATATCATGTAGAAACGGCGGGCGACGGAGAACCGTTGCTGCTGCTTCACGGTTTTACCGGAAATGGTAATACCTGGGATGATACGGTTGCCCTGTTGCGGGACGAATTCCGCTGTATTGTGGTGGATATCATCGGCCACGGCAAAACCGAAAAACCGGATGATTCCGACCGCTATGACATTACAAAAGCCGCTGCTGATTTGCGTGCGGTGCTTCTGGCGCTTGGCATCCGGCGGGCGTCTATTCTCGGCTATTCGATGGGCGGGCGGCTGGCGCTTACGTTTGCCGTCCAGTATCCGCAAATGGTGGACAAACTTGTACTGGAAAGCGCATCTCCCGGTTTGAAAACGGAAGCGGAACGGCTGGCGCGACGAGAGCGGGATGAACAGCTAGCGGAACGGATTTTGACCGGAGGCATGGAAGCATTTGTCAGTCATTGGGAAAATCTCCCGCTGTTTGCATCACAAAAACAGCTGCCGGCTGAAGTGCGGGGGAAAATCCGCAAACAGCGCCTTGAAAATGACCCGGCTGGTTTGGCGAACAGCCTGCGCGGCATGGGGACAGGCGCGCAGCCATCATGGTGGGGAAGACTTTCTGAACTTCATTTCCCCGTCTTACTTGCAGCGGGCGAATGGGATGCCAAGTTTTGCCGGATTGCTGGAGAGATGGAGGAGCGGCTCCCGCATGCCAAAAAAATCATTTTTTCGCATGCCGGCCATGCAATTCATGTGGAAGATCCGAAAAAATTTGGTACAATGGTAAAGGGATTTTTAAAAAATTGTTGATAAATTGTCGTAAAATGTACATAAAAAGGAGGAATCATCATGGCAGTTGAATGGAAAACTGAGCATGAGTATGAAGATATTTTATACGAATCCTATAACGGCATTGCCAAGATTACGATTAACCGTCCCCATGTGCGCAATGCTTTCCGGCCGGAAACGGTAACCGAGATGTATGATGCGTTTTCCCGGGCGCGCGATGACGCCAATATCGGGGTCATTATTTTAACCGGTATGGGGGAAAAGGCATTTTGTTCCGGTGGCGACCAAAAAGTGCGCGGCAATGGCGGTTATGTTGGCAGCGACAATATTCCGCGCCTGAACGTGCTTGATTTGCAGCATTTGATCCGTGTGATCCCGAAACCGGTCATCGCCATGGTAGCAGGCTATGCGATCGGCGGCGGGCATGTGCTGCATGTGGTTTGTGATTTGACGATTGCGGCCGACAATGCCATTTTCGGCCAGACCGGTCCTAAAGTTGGCAGCTTCGACGGTGGTTATGGCGCAGGTTATCTTGCAAGGATCGTCGGTCATAAAAAAGCGCGTGAAATCTGGTATCTGTGTCGCCAGTACAATGCGCAGGAAGCGTTAGAAATGGGGCTTGTCAACGCAGTCGTGCCGTACGAAAAATTGGAAGAAGAAACGATCAAATGGGCGGAGGAAATCCTTGAGAAAAGCCCAATGGCGATCCGTTTCCTGAAAGCCGCGTTTAATGCTGATACGGACGGGCTTGCCGGCCTCCAGCAATTTGCGGGCGATGCAACCCTTTTGTATTACACAACGGACGAAGCAAAAGAAGGCCGCGATGCATTCAAGGAAAAACGCAAACCGGACTTCGGTCAATTCCCGCGTTTCCCGTGATTGGAAAATGGGCTGTCTCAACTGAGGCAGCCTGAATTTTTTCACGGGGAAATTTTTGCTATGTGGTCCATGATTCAAAAAGGCAATTCTGCAAGTGGCTGAGATGTTCCTTAGCGTGGTTCAAAGAGACGTTTTGACTAGTGACAAAGCGCAAATTGTCCTTTAGAGGTTCAAAAGGATAATTTAGGGAAAGACGAAGTGCAAATTGTTCTTTTACAGGGGTTCAAAAGGACAATTCAGGGAAAGACAAAGCGCAAATTGTCCTTCAGAGAGGTTCAAAAGGACATTTTGGCAAGTGACAAAGGTAGAACTGTCTTTTAGCGTGTTCCAAAAGGACAATTCCGGGAGAGGCAAAAAGCAAATTGTTCTTTAGAGGGGTTCAAAGGGACTTTTCGGCAAGTGACAAAGGTAGAACTGTCTTTTAGCGTGTTCCAAAAGGACAATTCCGTGAGAGATAAAAAGCAAAATGTCCTTTAGAAGGGTTCAAAAGGACATTTCGACAAGTGACAAAGGTAGAACTGTCTTTTAGTGTGTTCCAAAAGGACAATTCGGGGAAAGACGAAGAGCAAATTGTTCTTTAGAGGGGTTCAAAGGGACATTTCGGCAAGTGACAAAGGTAGAACTGTCTTTTAGCGTGTTCCAAAAGGACAATTCAGGGAGAGACAAAAAGCAAAATGTCCTTTAGAGAGGTTCAAAAGGACATTTCGGCAAATGACAAAGGTAGAACTGTCTTTTAGATTCCAAAAGGACAATTCGGGGAAAGACGAAGAGCAAATTGTTCTTTACAGGGGTTCAAAAGGACATTTCGGCAAGTGACAAAGGTCAAACTGTCTTTTAGCGTGTTCCAAAAGGACAATTCCGGGAGAGACAAAAAGCAAAATGTCCTTTAGAAGGGTTCAAAAGGACATTTCGACAAGTGACAAAGGTAGAACTGTCTTTTAGCATGTTTCAAAAGGACAATTCAGGTAGAAACGAAGCGTAAACTGTCCTTTACAGGGATTCAAAAGGACATTTCAGGGAGAAACAAAGCACAAATTGTCCTTTAAAGAGGTTCAAAAGGACAATTCCGCAAGTAAAGAAGCCCGTAATGTCCTTTAAGGCGCTTTTAAAAGACGATTTTGCATTGGACAGGGATAACCTGTCCTGTTGAAAAAGCAAAAGTGGCATGTTCAAAATAGATTTTTATCAGGTGATGTTATGCTACCCAATTTTTTAAAACAGCGTGCGTATTTAACGCCGAACCGGATTGCGCTCATCAGTCAAGGTACAAGCCTGACGTTTGCCGGGCTGTACGAAAAGGCGAAAGAAACGGCACGGAAGCTGTCCGGCTGCGGCATGCAGGCGGAAGATACGGCAGCGGTCCTTTTAAACAGCCGCGCGGAAACGGTGGTCATTCTCCATGCGCTGCAGCAGCTCCGTGTCCGCACCCTTTTTCTTAACCACCGTTTAACACCGGCGGAAATGCAGTACCAGCTCACCGACAGCGGGGCGAAATGGCTGATTACAGAAAAATCGTTCCGGGAAAAAGCAGAAGTGTTAAACGAAACAGCAACAGTGATCCAAAGCGAAGCGCTTGACGGTTTGCCGGCTGCAGGATACGAAGAACGTGTGGAGTTTGGACTCGAGGATGTTTGCTCGATCATGTACACATCGGGCACAACCGGCAAACCAAAAGGCGTCCTGCAAACATACGGCAACCACTGGTGGAGCGCCGCCGGTTCTGCGCTCAATCTCGGCGTGCGGGAAGACGATACGTGGCTGTGCGCAGTGCCGCTTTTTCATATCAGCGGTTTTTCGATCCTGATGCGCTCTGTTTTTTATGGTATGACGGTTTATTTAATGGAAAAATTCGATGAAAAAGAGACGGCCAAACTGCTGAAGTCCGGCCGCATTACAACGATGTCGGTTGTGACCAACATGCTGCAGCGTTTGCTTCGTGAACTCGGGCAAGAGCGCCTTCATCCGAACTTCCGCTGTCTCCTGCTCGGCGGGGGGCCGGCGCCGCGCCCGCTGCTTGAAGCGTGTGCTGAAAAGAATATCCCGGTTTTCCAGTCATACGGCATGACCGAAACGGCTTCGCAAACCGTGACGCTTGCGCCTGAAGACAGCCTGCGAAAAATCGGGTCAGCGGGGAAACCGTTATTCCCAGCGCAAATCCGGATCGTTTCCGATGGCAAAGTGTGCGGTCCGTTTGAGCACGGAGAAATTGCGGTAAAAGGTCCGAACGTGACAATCGGTTATCTGAACCGCCCGGATGCAAACCAGAAAAGTTTCCGGGACGGCTGGTTTTTCACCGGCGATATTGGTTATCTGGATGATGAAGGCTTTTTATACGTACTGGACCGGCGCTCCGATCTGATCATCTCCGGCGGCGAAAATATTTATCCCGCTGAAATTGAAGAGGTGCTCCTTGCCCATCCGGATATTCTTGAAGCCGGGGTTATCGGCGTGGAGGATGAGAAATGGGGCCAGGTGCCGGCTGCGTTTATTGTCACAAAAAGGGCAGTCCAGGAAAGGGAGCTGCAGGCTTTTTGCGAAACGCGGCTCGCAAAATTTAAAATCCCGAAAAAAGTGTATGCCGTTCCCGCGCTGCCGCGGAATGCATCGAATAAGTTGGTGCGCAGGAAACTGCTGGAGCTGCTGCCGTCATGATCGGGATTGAAAAAGTAACGCTTTCTGTGATCAAAATGCCGCTTAAGTCTCCATTTGAAAATGCGCTCGAAAAAGTAACGGAGCGGGAAGCGATCCTGCTTGAGGTGACAGACAATGACGGGGTGACCGGTTTCGGGGAAGCTGTTGCATTTTCAACCCCCTGGTATACAGAAGAGACGGTGCAGACATGCTTTCACATGCTGAAAGATGTACTCGTCCCGCTTCTTCGGGAAAAGCCGGTTGCACACCCAAAAGAAGTGAGCGGCCGGTTCCAATCCGTCCGGCGCAATCATATGGCAAAAGCAGCAATCGAAACGGCTATATGGGATTTGTATGCGAAAAAAAAGCAAAAGCCGCTTTGGCAGTTAATCGGGGGTGCGCGGGACTATGTAGATGCCGGCGTTGCGGTCGGCAGCCATGATACAGCGGAAGCGCTCCGGCAAATCGCGGCATTTGTTGATGAAGGTTATAAAAGGGTGAAAGTCAAAATCAAGCCCGGCCATGATGAAGCGTTTATCCGCGAAATCCGGCATGCATTTCCTGATCTCGCGCTAATGGCAGATGCGAACTCCGCTTACACGCTGGCGGACGCGCCGGATTTGAAAAGGCTCGACCGGTACGGGCTCCTGATGATTGAACAGCCGCTTGCCGCCGATGATATTGTGGAGCACGCGGCATTGCAAAAGCAGCTGGAGACGCCGGTTTGTCTGGATGAAAGCATCGTAACATACCATGATGCGGAAAGCGCGCTCCGGCTCGGCAGCTTCCGGGTGCTCAATATTAAAATTGGGCGGGTCGGCGGGCTTTATCCGGCGATCCGGCTGCATGACCTTTGTGCTTCCCGTGGCATTCCGGTCTGGTGCGGCGGCATGATCGAATTTGGCGTATCGCGCGCCTTTAACCTCGCGCTCGCCTCTTTGCCGGGCTTTACGATTCCGGGCGATATTTCTTCATCCAGCCGGTTCTGGGAAAAAGATATTATTGAGCCGGAAATCACGGTGGAAAACGGACAAATCCGCCTGCCGGACAGACCGGGAACCGGGTTTGAGATCGACCGCGCCTATGTGGAAAAAATCCGGACATATACCGAAACGATATGAAAAAACTGCCGCACAAGACGGCAGTTTTTTCATGAAAACATCGAATCAAATGTCTTATAAGTGAAATCACGCTCGAGTTTCGATTTCACGCCGGGACAAACGATGTTTTTCGTGAAAACATCAGATCAAACGTCCTATAAGTGAAATCACGCTTGATTCTTCATAAAACATCGATTTTACTAATAAAATCAGCCTTCACGCCTAGACAATCGATGTTTTTTCGTGAAAACATCGATTCAAACGTCACTTGAGTTTCGATTTTACAAATGAAATTAGCCTACACGGCTGACGCTCGAGGCTTTTTTCATTCAAATGTCTTATAAATGAAATTGCCCTTCACGCCAATTTTCATGAAAACATCGATTCAAACGTTTTACAATCGGTTTCCCGCTGGTTTTCAGCCTGGGTTCCTGTATGGCTCACGATGTAAATTTCTTCGGCAGAACAAAGATTGCCTTCCTCCCAGAACACACAGTTCCTGACTTCGCATAACACATCTTTTGCCATGTCGGACACCCTCCCTTAAAACATGTCGTACGTTTCTAGTTTTTGCAGCGTGCGGCAAACCATTACTGTAAAGCTTTTTCCAATGCTTTTAAATTGTCGTCCATCAAAGTAAAGTAATCTTTATGCGCTTTGATTTCTTCGTTCGTTCGGACGCCAAGATGGTGGATGTAAACCGCTTTTGTATTCGTTTCCTGTTGGACCACTTTCGCAATTTTGGAAGGCACATTTTTTTCAAATACGATGTAGGAAATATGGTCTCGTTTTACTTTCTGGATGATGTTTTCCAACTGTTTTTGCGACGGTTCATCCGAAGTGGAGAGCCCAGCAATCGGAATTTGTTTGATGCCATATCGTTTTACCCAGTAGCCGTATGCCGCATGGGAAACGACAAGTTCTTTGTTGTCCGACTTTTCTACCGCCTGTTTGTATGCCGCATTGACCCGGTCCAGTTTCTTTGCCAGCTGATCGTAATTTTTCTTGAAATACGCTTTTTGCTTCGGCATTTTTTTCGAAAGTTGTGTTGTAATCATGCCGGCCATTTGCTTGACGTAAATTGGGTCGAGCCAGACATGCGGATCGGCCTTCGTACTTGTTTTATCCGGAATAGGAAGCCGGTTCCCGAGCGCCATCATTTTCACATTTTGGCCTTCGAGCACTTGCTTTGCCTTGTTCGCAAAACCTTCAAGCCCGAGCCCGATGTAAAAGAAAAAGTCGGAATCAGCGAGCTTCAGGATATCTTTCTGTGACGGTTCGTATGTATGTTCATCCGTGCCCGGCGGATAAATCGTTTTAACCGACACATACTTCCCGCCGATTTGCTGTGTAACATATTCCAGTGGATAGACGGTGGTATAAACCGAAATTTTATGATCCTGCTTGCTTTCCTGTTTGTTTGCACATGCCGTAACAAACAGCATGGTAAAAGCGAGCAGTACGGGAAAAAGTTTTTTCAAAGCGGACGATTCCTTTCTTTTTTTAATTCGTAATGATTACGATTTACTCACAAAAAATATATTACTAAACTCCGCTTCATATGGCAAGAAAAATTTTTAAGGGACAGCAAATGCTGCCCCTTAATCTTTTTTGTCTTCTTCTTCGGTTTCAAGCATACCGTAATCGCCGTTTATGGCCTGTTCGTCGGGATCAGCGCCGAAATCGCCGCTCTTTTTTTGCTGCTCTTTTTTCTCTTCCATAAAAAAACACCTCCACCTGTAGCGTTTTCCGGAAATGGGAAACGTATACGAGGGAGGGGTTGCTTTTTCACCGGTACGGCGGAGTAGCAACCGAATGGTGTTCAATGTTTTTTCACCGGCCACTGGTCCGGAACGGGGTCATACCCGCCGGCGTGGAATGGGTGGCATTTTAAAATTCTTCTGATTGCCAGGTAGCCGCCACGGAGTGCGCCGAACCGTTTTACCGCTTCAAGCCCGTAATTCGAGCAGGTCGGCTGAAACCGGCAGCTTGGCGGAAACAGCGGGGAAATCGCAAGTTGATAAAAACGGATCAGCTTAATAAAAATGAACTTCAGCATCGATCTGCCCCTTTCTTCGTTTATTTTAGCATGTTTTCAAAAAAGATGTGCAACATATGATTGGGTGTTTGAAGGCCCAGGAAAAGGGTACAAACAAAGCAGGAGGTTGATGAAACATGGCAGAAAACGAACAATTGATGGAAATCTTAAATAAGCAGGTTGCCAATTGGACAGTGCTTTATACAAAATTGCACAACTACCATTGGTATGTGAAAGGATCGAACTTTTTAAGCCTTCACGCCAAATTTGAAGAATTGTACAATCTTGCAAATGACTATCTCGATGAACTGGCTGAACGTCTTCTCGCTTTAAACGGCAATCCGGTGGCGACATTGAAAGGAAGCCTTGAATTGTCATCGGTACAGGAAGCAAGCGGCAATGAAAGCACGGAGGAAATGGTACAGGCGACTGCCAACGACTTTGCAATGATCGGGAAAGAACTGGAGGAAGCGATCGGGCTGGCCAACAGGATTGGCGACGATGCAACCGCCGACATGTTTATCAATATCCAAGAAACACTCGATAAAAACATTTGGATGCTGAATGCCTTTCTTGGAAGACGGTAATTAAAAAGCGGGGGCGCGAAATTGGCCTGCCCCTGCCAAAAGGCTGTCCCGCCAAAGCGGAACAGCCTTTATTACTGCAAATATTTTGTTGTCGGGTAAGCGTCAAAGCCTGCATAATCGGAAAATTTATCTTTCAGTGTCTCCAGTATGTATAATCCGATAAAATGTTCCAGTTCGGCCGTGCTCATTTCGCGCACAATCCCAAGCAGGTCTTTCCGGTTGTAATTTTCGACGACCGCTGCAGAAATGGCGTCCAAGTCTTCTTCGTCCCCCGTCAGCCGGTCCCGGTACAGCTCAAACAATTCATCGACTAGCCTCATGCCGTCTCCTCCTTTATTCATTTCTTATTCACTATCCGCAATGGGGCCTTTCTAAACATTTTATGATTATTTTCACGCGATGTACCTCGAAAAATGCAACGGGTTTCAAGAAAAATTTCGCCAATTTTTGCACCCGCTTGCCGTATAATGAAGAACAGGAGGGATTTGATGTATCGGTTTACAGATTTGAACGGCAATCCAGTTACATTTATTTTTGAAAAAAATGCTTTTCCTATAGAGCCGCAGCATGTGCTCGTGCTCGCCCGGTACCGTGGAAACTGGCTTTTGACAAGGCATCCGAAGCGGGGGCTCGAGTTTCCCGGCGGAAAAAGGGAAGCAGGCGAAACGGTCCGGGAAGCGGCTGAACGCGAGCTGTATGAAGAAACGGGCGGCATTCCGGAAAACCTTCAATATATCGGGGAATACTGCGTCGATGATCAGGTGCGCGGGCCGTTTGTGAAGGCGGTTTTTTACGCGGACATCGGCCGGCTTGAATCCAAACAAGACTATTTGGAAACGGATGGGCCTGTACTTATGGAAGGGGATCTTGTTGAAAAATTGCAGTCCCCGTCATTCAGTTTTCTCATGAAAGACGGGGTTGTCGAAACAGCGCTCAGACACGTCGAATAATAAGAAAAAGCAGCAGGGAGTTTCTCGGGTTAAACTGAAACCTCGCAAACGTTAAGATTCCGGGGGGATTGGGGCCTTTTTTAACATAGCGTGAATCTCGGTGAAGGTATCCGTATCTTCACATAAGGCGCGTCTATGTTAAGGAAGCGTGAAAAAAAGAAGATGTTCCTTAACATAGGGCACGTTTATGTTAAGGAAGCGAGCAAAAAAGACGTAGTTCCTTAACATAGAGCGCGTCTACGTTAAGGAAGCATGGAAAAAAGAAGGTGTTTCTTAACATAGGGGGAGTCTATGTTAAGAAAGCATGGAAATAAGAAGGAGTTCCTTAACATAGAGCGCGTCTACGTTAAGGAAGCGTGGAAAAATGAAGGAGTTCCTTAACATAGAGCGCGTCTACATTAAGGAAGCGTGGAAAAATGAAGGCGTATCTTAACATAGAGCGCGTCTACATTAAGGAAGCGTGGAAAAATGAAGGCGTATCTTAACATAGAGTGCATCTACGTTAAGGAAGCATGGAAAAAAGAAGGCGTATCTTAACATAGGATGCGTCTACGTTAAGGAAGCGTGAAAAAAAGAAAATGTTTCTTAACATAGGATGCGTCTACGTTAAGGAAGCGTGAAAAAAAGACGTAGTTCCTTAACATAGAGCACGTCTACATTAAGGAAGCATGGAAAAAAGAAGGCGTATCTTAACATAGGGTGCGTCTACGTTAAGGAAGCAAACAAAAAAGAAGGAGTTCCTTAACATAGAGCGCGTCTACATTAAGATACGTCGGCAAAAATGGCCGCTTCCTTCATATAGAGCGCGTCTACGCTAAGATGCTATACCAGAACAGCTTACCTGCCTCATCTGTCTTTTACCAGCTTTTTCTCCAGCCACCCGACAAGCTGGTACATAATGGTTGCCACAATGGCAATCAGGATCATCGAAAGCATGACGAGCGTAAAATTAAACACCTGGAAACCATAGATGATCATGTAGCCGAGCCCTTTTGAAGATACGAGATACTCGCCGACAATGACTCCAACCCATGCAAGCCCGACATTGACTTTCAGCGTGGAAATGATCACAGGAATCGATGCCGGAAAAATGGCTTCCCGGAACACTTGCAAACGGGAGGCGCCGAACGAGTGCAGCACTTTCGTGTAATTTGGGTCGACATCCCGGAACGCCGTATAAATCACAATTGTCGTCACAATGACGGAGATAATGACGCCCATGGCAACAATAGAAGAAAATCCCGGGCCCATGCTGACAATTAAAATCGGCCCGAGCGCTACTTTCGGCATGGCGTTCAGGACGACGAGATACGGGTCAAGAATCTTCGATAAAAACGGCGACCACCAAAGAACGGCGGCAAGTGCCGCGCCGAGCACAGTCCCGAGGATAAAGCCCATGACGGTTTCAAAAACGGTGATTCCCAAATGGACGTAAAGCGAGCCGTCTTCTAACTTTGCCACCAATAACGCCCACACTTTGGACGGGGAGCTGAAAATCAACGGGTCAATCCAATGCAGGCGGCTCGCCACTTCCCATAGGCAGAAAAAGACAATTAAAATGAAAAGCTGGAAAAAGCGAACCCGGCGTTTTTCTTTGCGCATTGCGGCGAGGTAATCTTCATGCCGGAGCGCCGTATTTTCAGCTGTTTTCAAGGGACTCCAGCTCCTTCCATATGTCATTAAAAAGTTCGGAATAAATTTTTTGGCTTCGCGCTTCAAACGGGCGGAGGCGGCGCAGCTCTGTTGGCACGTCAAAAATTTTATAGAGCCTGCCGGGTTTTGATGCCAACAGCAGGATCCGGTCGCTCATCGCAATCGCTTCGCCGATATCGTGCGTGACAAGCACCGCTGTTTTATGGAATTGCTTCAGTGTGTCAAATACCAGGTCCTCCAGTTTTAACTTCGTCTGAAAATCAAGGGCGGAAAACGGTTCATCCAGCAGCAGGATTTTCGGATCGACCGCGAGCGTCCGCACAAGTGCCGCCCGCTGCCGCATTCCTCCCGAAAGTTGGCGCGGGTATTGCTTTTCGGTGCCGGCAAGGCCAATCGTTTGTAAAAGCCCGAGAGCATGTTTTCTTGACTCCGGATTCAGCCGTTTTTCCAATTTCAGCCCGATCATGATGTTTTCTTCAATTGTTTTCCACGGAAACAAATAGTCCTGCTGCAGCATATAGCCGATGGAAGATTGCCGGGAACCTGGCAATTTGCCGTCAATCTGTACAATCCCCGCAGTCGGTTGCAGAAGCCCTGCAAGAATCGAAAGCAGCGTTGTTTTTCCGCAGCCGCTCGGGCCCAAAAGCGAGACAAACTCGCCTTCTTCCATTTGAAACGAAATGTTTTCAAGCGCCTTTGTGGCCTGTTTTGCCGTAAAATAGGTGTGATTGACGTTTTGTACGGTCAAAAAATGCATATGTGCTGCCCGCCTGAAGAGGGGCGCACCCCCTTTCCGTTATTTTGCCTTTTTCACAATCGATGCGTTGACGAGTTTGTCGTACGGCACAGTATGGTCGAGTTCTCCGGCTTCTTTCATGATGTCCTGGATCGTGTTCCAGCCGCTTTTGGTTAAAATCATATCGCTACTGAACGAGCCCTGGCTGCGGTACCGTTCAATGGAGGAGGCGAGCATATCAGTTTTCGTGTCTTTAAAATAAGGCTGAACCGTTTTTGCGACCGTTTCCGCATCGGTTTCTTGCACCCATTTTCCGGCCTTTAGCAGGGCGCGGACAAATTTCACCGCTGTTTTTTCATGCTCTTTCAAATAGCTTTGTTTTGCCATGAAGGTCGTGTACGGCACTTCGCCGGACTCTTTGCCGAAAGAAGCCACAATATAACCCTTTCCTTCTTTTTCCATTGTGGATGCGGTCGGTTCAAACAGCTGGACAAAATCCCCCGTTCCGGATGCATAAGCATTAGCGACATTGGCAAAATCGATGTTTTGGATCAGCTTCGTGTCTTTGTGCGGGTCAATACCGTGCTTTTTCAGGACAAACTCGCCGACCATTTGCGGCATTCCGCCTTTCCTTTGGCCGAGAAAAGTGGTGCCTTTCAGCATATCCCACGAAAAATGGTCGATTTTTTTGCGCGAGACGAGAAATGTTCCGTCTGTCGCCGTCAGCTGTGCGAAATTGATAACCGGGTCTGCCGCTTTTTGTTTGTATACATAGATGGACGTTTCCGATCCGACAAGCGCAATATCGGTTCCCCCTGAAAGCAGGGCAGTCATCGTTTTATCCCCGCCCCATGTGGTGGTCAGCTTAATATCAAGCCCTTCCTCTTTGAAATATCCTTTTTCAAGCGCGACATAAAGCGGAGTGTAAAAGACGGAGCGTGTCACTTCGGCAACCCGTACTTTCTGCAATGCTTTTTTCTTTGAACCGGTACTGCCGCACGCGCTTAAACTGAATGCAAGCAATGCGGCAAGTAGAAGCGTGCATCCGGATTTGAGCCACTTTTTCATCATGCAACCTCCTCATTGGGCTTTTTTACAGCCTATGCCGCGGGCGCTGATTGTGTGAACGCCTAATCAATTAAAAATTTATTTTGCCGGGTTAGGGGAAGAGAAGAGAGCTTATGATAAAAACGATGACAGTACTGGAGACCAGCCGGATGCCGGGGCATAGAGGGCGTCTAGGTTAAGAAAGCGAGGAAAATTGACATCCTTTCTTCACATAGAGTGCATCTACGTTAAGGAAGCGTGGAAAAATGAAGGTCTTCCGTCACATAGAGAGCGTCTACGTTAAGGAAGCGCGGAAAAATGAAGGCCTTTCTTCACATAGAGAGCGTCTACGTTAAGGAAGAAAGCAAAAACGAGTCTCTTTCTTCACATAGAGCGCGTCTACGTTAAGAAAGTGCGTAAAATTGACGGCCTTCCTTCACATAGGGCGCGTTTCAGGTGCAAGCTTTTCCCTGCATTTTTTATAAATGCCAAAGCTGTCAGCATTCTTGCTAAATCTAGGAATTTTGCTTATTCAGCAATCCCTATTTGCAACCCAGGTCCTTCGCAAATTTTAAAGCGGAATGGTTGTCTTCCATACATTCCCGCACTGTGTCTTTCTAAAGGCAAAGCGGACGAACTGTTTTTGCGAAAACACCACCATTTGCGAATTGGATCTCGCAAAGTGGGCGGCCTAGTTTTACAAAAAACGCCGCCATTTGCAGAATGAACAAAAGCAAATGGCGGCCCTATCAAATCCATGCGTGTCTGTTGTTTTCACCATTACGCGTGCGTTATTTTACCCATTTTCGCTGAAAAGCGGAAATGTTGGTGTATTCCCCTTCAAGCAGGCGGGAGATCCGGATATAAATCGGAAGGATCTCTTCGTATACCGCAGTGTTTTCCGGAATCGGGCGATGGGTGTGTGTGGCGCCGATCCAGTCGGAGACAACCGAGAAGTCATCTATTTCGTCGAGCGCGTACATGCCGAGGACGATCGCCCCGAGGCAGGAGCTTTCAAAACTTTCCGGCACGACGACTTCCTGGTTGAAAATATCAGCGAGCATTTGCCGCCACAAATCGGAGCGGGCAAAGCCACCGGTCGCCTGGATTTTTTTCGGGATGCCGATCATTTCCTGAAGCGCCAGCATGACCGTATAGAGATTATAAATTACGCCTTCCAGCACGGCGCGGACCATATGCTCGCGTTTATGGTGCAGGCCAAGGCCGAAAAACGAGCCCCTTGCATCCGCGTTCCAAATCGGCGCGCGCTCGCCGGCCAGGTACGGATGAAAGATGAGTCCGTCCGATCCCGGGGCAACACGGGCGGCAATTTTCGTCAGCACTTCATACGGATCAATGCCGAGCCGTTTTGCCGTCTCGACTTCGGCTGCGGCCAGTTCATCGCGCACCCACCGGAACGTCATGCCGCCGTTATTGACCGGCCCGCCGACGACCCAGTGGTTTTCCGTTAATGCATAGCAGAAAATCCTTCCCTTTGGATCGGTCACAGGTTTGTCGGTAACGGTCCGGATCGCGCCGCTTGTCCCGATCGTGATCGCGACAACACCGGGGTCGATTGCATTCACACCGAGATTTGAAAGCACCCCGTCACTTGCGCCGACAACAAACGGCGTGTCTTGCGGAATGCCAGTTTCGACCGCATATTCCGGCGCAAGCCCGGTGAGGGAAAAGGTCGTCGGCACAGGTTTTGACAGCTTGTCCGCTGTAATGCCGGCCACATGTAGCGCATCTTTGTCCCAGTCCAGGTCGTGGAGGTTAAAAAGGCCGGTCGCAGAGGCAAGCGAATAATCGATGACATACTGCCCGAAAAAGCGGTAAAAAATATACTCTTTAATGCCGATAAACTTGAACGTTTTTTTGAACAGCTCCTGTTCCTCGTGGCGGAGCCATGTGATTTTGGAAAGGGGGGACATCGGATGGATAGGGGTGCCGGTCCGCCTGTAAATGTCCTGGCCGTGCCATTCATCCTTTATTTTTTTCGCCCATTTTGCCGCGCGTGCGTCCGCCCAAGTAATGCAGTTGGTTAGCGGTTTTCCGTCTTTGTCCACTGCAATCAAGCTGTGCATCGCGGAACTGAACGAAACAAGTTTTATTTCGGAAGGATCAATGTCGCTTTTTACGATCGCTGTTTTCATCGAGTCAATGACAGCACGGAAAATTTCATCCGGATTTTGCTCGGCGACCTGAGGGGATGGGCTGTAAAGCGGATAGCCTGCATGGTGCATGCTGATGACTTTCCCTTTTTCGCCGAATAAAACAGATTTTGTTGTTGTTGTACCGATATCTACGCCTAAATAATAGGTCATTAAAAGTCAATCTCCTTTTTATGAACCTGTTGCTTCAAAATGGTTTACAGTTCAGCGTTTTTTTAATTTTTTCCAATACCTTTATTTTAACTGAAACTGGACGGGTTTTAAAAGTTTTTTGGAAAATCGCTGGAATCCGAATTGCTTGACAGGCGAAGGCTGCGGCCGACATACTAACATAGAAAGTAAAAGTAAATGGATAAAAGAGGGTACAGCCATGACGATTGCAGTGATTTACGGAAGTTCGCGCCCGCGCGGCAATACAGAGATGCTGACAGAGCGGGCAGTGGAAGGCATGCATGTGGAGCGCTTCTATTTGAAAGATGCGCATATTCTTCCAATCGAAGACAAGCGCCATACGGATTCAGGGTTTTCAAAAGTGGAGGATGATTATAGCATTCTCATCCAGCATATTTTCATGTGCGATACGATTATCTTTGCAACGCCGATTTACTGGTACGGGATGTCGGGGCTGATGAAAAACTTCATCGATCGCTGGTCGCAAACGTTGCGGGATCCGCAGTTTCCGGATTTTAAAAAAAGAATGGCGGAGAAAAAAATTTATGTGATTGCAGTCGGCGGGGATATGCCGCGTGTCAAAGGGCTGCCGCTGATTCAGCAGTTTGCATATATTTTTGACTTTTTAGGCATGCGTTTTGACGGTTACATTCTTGGAGAAGGCAATAAACCCGGCGATATTGTACAAGATAAAGAGGCAATCTTTGCAGCGGATCAATTAAACGAAACACTGAAAAGGTGATGCAATTTGAAGACCGTGATCGAAAAGCAGCTTTTTCCGTCCCCAAATCCGCGTGTGCGCATGTATCTTGTGACATACTGGTCGGACGGCTTGAAAGTGAAAGGGTTGCTGGCAGAGCCGGATGACGGGCGCGTTTATGACGGGTTTTTATATTTACGCGGCGGCATCAAAAGCGTCGGGATGGTGCGGCCGGCGCGGATCGGCGAGTTTTCGTCGGAAGGGTTTATCGTTTTCGCGCCTTTTTACCGCGGCAACTGGGGCGGGGAAGGCGATGAAGACTTTGGCGGAGACGATATGCATGATGCGTATTTTGGTTTTGACGTATTGATGGAGAATGAGCGGGTGAGCGGGCGTGTCCACGTTTTCGGATTTTCCCGCGGCGGCATCATGGCACTCGGCACCGCGGAAGCACGGCCGGCCGCGTCTATTGTCACATGGGGCGGCGTTTCGGATGTTGCGCTCTGTTATGCGGAACGGGTCGATTTAAGAAAAATGATGAAGCGCGTGATCGGGGGCACGCCGGAAAAATATCCGGAACGGTACCGGGTGCGGACGCCACTGTATAAGCTCGGGCAAATTGGTTGCCCCGTTCTCGTTATCCACGGGGAGAAGGATCAAAATGTGTCCGTGGAACACGCCATTCGTCTCGAACACGGTCTCAAACAGCTTGGAAAATCGGTTGAAACATGGTATTTCCCGGAACTTGGCCACCATTTCCCGCCGCCTGTAAACCGGCGGGTTGTCCATGCTGCCAGCGTTTGGATGAAAAGGCATTCCGCACATGATACAATAGAAGCAACGACGGAGGTGAGCCGAATGGGAATGCCGATGGAACTCGATACGATGCTCGTGACGAACGGAAAAGAAGAGCGTATTGAGCAAAACCTCTTTTTGCTAAAACAACCGGGATACTGCGTGTATCCGCTTGATACGCCGGTTGAAATCCGGAAAAAGAAGGAACACGGGCCGAGCGGAAGCGCTGTCATCCGCAAACTGGAATGGGAAAACAATACAACGATCGTTCACTATGAATTGGTTTCTTTGAACACGCCGAATTAAACAGGCGCCGCACCATGGTCCGCGGCGCCTGTTTAGTTTATCAGGACGGGCGGAAGGGAATTTTACAAGTGTAATGCCTGGCTGGTCTTGCGGAGAACGCCGGAATTCGGCCAAAGGGCAATGCCTTGTGAACGGAACTGAACCAGCTTGCGGGTAGCGCGGAGAAAGAACGGATCCGGCGGGAGTGGTGCCGGAGTATTGGTGAATGGAACTGCTAAAATTTTTCAACTGGGCCTAGACCGGTGTGGACAGGAATATTGGCGAACGCAACACGTCTTGCAAGTGTGCCGCCAGCCTGGTTCTTCGGGATGAAATGGGCAGGATTGAAAATACTAATCGGAAGAGAGGCCGGCTTCTAAAACTGGAAAAGAGAACTGGTCGCAGCGATTTAAAAAGGCTGGCAGCTACTCCCGCCAGAATCGAATACTTGAGGTAAAGGGCCGGCCTTCCGCATTTGCTTGAAAAAGGAGGAGAAGTCCAAAGATGGAAACGGACTACAAAAAAGCTTGCGGCGCATATGCTGTCATTTTTGATGCGAAAAAAGAAAAAGTCGGGGTGGTGCCATCGGGCAGCGGCTACAGGCTGCCGGGTGGGGAAATCAGCCGCGGGGAGTCTGAACTTGCCTGCCTGATGCGGACAGTCGGCGCGGAACTTGAAATCGCGGGCTTTTTAGGCAAAGCGGCACAGGAAACGGGCGCGCGGTCCATGGATGAAGGCCTGTTTTATTTAGGAAAATGGGAACAGCCCCGCAAAGGAAGCCATAACTTGGAATGGCTCAACCTTCACGAGGCTGTGGAAAAAATGGCCGGTGCCCACCATCAATGGGCAGTGCAGGAAGGAATCAGCGCCGTCCAGACAAGCACCTGGTTTTAACTGGGTTTCCGCTTTTGCTTAAATGAGCAGACCCTTGGTACTCGCCGTAACCTTTTGGGTTGCTGCAGCGTTTCCGCTTTTACAGAAATGAGCATACCACAATTTAATTGGAGTCTCATTTTAATTTAAAATGCGGGCTCCCGTTTATGCTTATATAAGCGGGCCGCCGAGTTTTTCAATGTCATCCGGCACCGAAAATTGCCGGAAATTTTCTTTGAACCGGGCTGCAAGTTCGAACGCTTTTTCACGGTAAGCCTGCTTGTCCGTCCATGTATCTGCCGGATAAAGGACGTCATCTGACACCCCTTCAATATGAACCGGGATGTGTAGCCCGAAAATATCATCCTGCCGTGTTTCGGTATCTTTCAGTTTGCCGTTTATCGCAGCCCGGACCATGGCCCGCGTATCGCTTAATTTCATGCGGGAACCGGTTCCGTACGGGCCGCCTGTCCAGCCGGTATTGACAAGAAATACCTGGACGTTGTGCCTGTCAACTTTCTCGCCGAGCATTTCCGCATAAACGGCGGGCTCAAGCGGCAAGAACGGCGCGCCGAAGCAAGTGGAGAACACGGCTTCCGGGCGCGTGACGCCGCGTTCGGTACCGGCCAGTTTAGAAGTGTAACCGCTTAAGAAATGGTACATGGCCTGCTCTTTTGTCAGCCTGCTGATCGGCGGCAGGACACCGGATGCATCGGCCGTCAGGAATATAATGGTTGACGGATGGCCGGCCATGCCGGAGCGGGCAATATTGCCGATGTTTTCAATCGGGTAAGCAGCCCTTGTATTTTCCGTCAGTGCATTGTTGTCATATTGCGGTTTGCGGGACACCGGATCTACGACCACATTTTCAAGTACGGTCCCAAAACGGATCGCCTGGTAAATTTGTGGTTCTTTTTCTTCCGTAAGCCCGATGCACTTTGCATAGCATCCGCCTTCAATATTGAAGACACCGCTGTCGGACCAGCCGTGCTCATCGTCCCCTATAAGTGCGCGCTCCGGATCGGCGGAAAGCGTCGTTTTCCCGGTCCCGGACAAGCCGAAAAACAGGGCCGTATCGCCGTTTTTCCCAGTATTGGCGGAGCAGTGCATGGGAAGGATGCCTTTTTGCGGCAGCAAGTAATTCATGATGGAAAAAATGCTTTTTTTCATTTCGCCTGCATATTCCGTCCCGCCGATCAAAATTATCCGGCGTTCAAGTGAAATCATGATGAACGCTTCGGAATGCGTGCCGTCAAGCGCCGGGTCTGCCTTAAACAGCGGCGCGGAAAGAATCGTAAATTGCGCATCGTGTTGATAGAGCTCCTCCGCATCCGGCCGGATAAACAATTGATACGCGAATAAATTATGCCAGGCGAACTCATTCACGGTCTGGATCGGAAGGCGGCTTTTTGGATCGGCACCCGCAAAACCTTTAAACACAAAAATTTCGTCTTTCCCTTTTAAATGCCGGACCATTTTTTCATAAAGCCTGTTGAACACGCCGGGAGAAACCGGCTGGTTGATTTTGCCCCAGTCGACACGGTCTTTTGATTCGGAGTCGACGACAATAAATTTATCTTTCGGTGACCTTCCTGTATATTTTCCTGTTGCAGCAGAAATGGCCCCTTCCGTTGTCAGTACAGCTTCTTTCCGTTCGATAATTTTTTCCATTAATTGTGGCACGGAAAGCTGCATGCGTACGTTTTCCCCCGACAACAAAAACTTTAAATCGTCAGAAGCGCCAATCAGATCCATTTTCATAAACCGCCCCTTTGAATAACTTATTTCACTTTAAACGATATCAGTATAACATATTCATCCGTTTATTACATACTTTTTTCCGGGAAAAATGCAGAGGACAAAGGGGAGAAGGGCGAAAAAATCATTGACAGCGCCTGCTAAATTGCGTATGATTTTACTTTGAACGGATACTCTTATCCCGAGCTGGTGGAGGGACGGGCCCGATGAAACCCAGCAACCCGCCTCTGGAACAGGCAATGCGCTCGCAACGCAGCTGCCGCTTGACTTCCAGGCAAAGGTGCTAACCTGCAGCAAGGAATGTTTCCTTGAACGATAAGAGTGAAAGGCGCGATTGATTGAAGTCAAAACCTTTCCACTCATGATGAATGGGGAAGGTTTTTATTTTTGGCTTTGTACATGAAATGAATCGAGTTTAGGGTATGAGTACCGTTTCCAATATGTAACCATATAAGGAGGAAAAGCGGATGTTAAAAGGACGGCATTTGTTCACATCGGAATCGGTGACGGAAGGCCATCCGGACAAAATTTGCGACCAGATTTCCGATGCCATTTTGGATGCCATTTTAGAAAAAGACCCGAATGCCCGCGTTGCCTGTGAAACTTCCGTCACGACAGGGCTTGTGCTCGTCACGGGGGAAATTTCCACCAATACATATGTGGATATTCCGAAAGTGGTGCGCAAGACCATTAAAGAGATCGGCTATACGCGCGCGAAATACGGGTTTGATGCGGAAACCTGCGCGGTGCTGACATCGATTGACGAACAGTCCGAAGATATTGCGCGCGGCGTTAACCAGGCTTTGGAAGCCCGCGAAGGCGGGATGAGCGACGAAGAGATTGAGGCAATCGGAGCCGGCGACCAGGGCCTGATGTTCGGGTTTGCCTGCAATGAGACAGAAGAGCTGATGCCGCTTCCCATTTCGCTTGCCCACAAGCTTGCCCGCCGTCTTGCTGAACTCCGCAAACAAGAAGTGATCCCGTATTTGCGCCCGGATGCAAAGACACAGGTGACAGTTGAATATGACGAGAACAACCAGCCTGCCCGGATTGATACGATTGTCATTTCAACGCAGCATGATCCTGACATCAGCGCCGGACAAATCCAGGAAGATATGAAAAAATACGTCATTGAACCGGTTGTGCCGGCACACTTGCTCGATGCGGATACAAAGTATTTGATTAATCCGACCGGCCGCTTTGTTATCGGCGGCCCTCAAGGGGATGCGGGGCTGACCGGCCGCAAAATCATTGTCGACACGTACGGCGGCTATGCACGTCACGGCGGCGGCGCATTTTCCGGGAAAGACCCGACGAAAGTGGACCGTTCCGCTGCTTATGCCGCCCGCTATGTTGCGAAAAATATTGTTGCGGCAGGCCTTGCGGAAAAATGCGAGGTACAGCTTGCGTATGCGATCGGGGTGGCGAAGCCCGTTTCTATTTCCATCGATACGTTTGGGACCGGAAAAGTGCCGGAAAAAGTGCTGATCGAGGCGGTCGAAGCTCATTTTGACCTGCGCCCGGCCGGCATTATCAAAATGCTCGACTTGCGCCGTCCGATTTACAGGCAGATCGCTGCGTACGGGCATTTCGGCCGCGATGATTTGGATGTGCCTTGGGAAAAAACGGACAAAGCCGGGGCGTTGAACGAATTCGCCCGCAATCATATCGGAAAATAATATGAAAAAGAGCGCGCCTGGTATACAGGCCGCTCTTTTTCATAAAACGGCGGGAATAAGGAATCCTGTTTGCCTCATTTTTAACAAAAACCCTGCAAACTGGCGGAAAACATGCTAAACTATATTACATGTGCAGAATTTGGCCGTCAAATTTTGGCGGAAATGCATTTGTTTTTTAAAGAAATAAATTTACAATAGAGTATATCGAAATGAAGTAGGTGACTTTTTACATGTGCGGATTTATTGGCTGCGTCCATGACCATCCCGTTACATTATCAGACGAAGACAGGCAACAGTTTAAACAGATGAATCATATGATTGAGCACCGCGGCCCGGATGATGAAGGCTTTTATGAAGACGAGCATATCCAGTTCGGTTTCAGGCGCCTGAGCATTATCGATATCGAGGCGGGGCACCAGCCTTTAACATACGAAAACGAACGGTACTGGATTATTTTTAATGGCGAAATTTATAACTATGTGGAATTGCGTGAAGAACTGCTAAAAGAAGGGATGACATTCGAAACGAATTCGGATACGGAAGTCATTCTTGCCATGTACAGCCGTTACGGCGAAAAAGCAATCGGACGTCTGCGCGGGATGTTCGGGTTTGCGATCTGGGATAAGCAGGAACAAACGCTTTGCGGCGCGCGTGACCCGTTCGGCATTAAACCGTTCTTCTATTATGAAGACGGCGATAAAATGTATTTCGGTTCTGAAAAGAAAAGCATTTTGCTTGCCATGGAAAAACCAGAACTGAATTATGATGCTGTCCAATATTATTTAACCTACCAATTTGTGCCCGAACCTTTCACCATGACAAAAGACATCCGGAAACTTGAACCGGGCCATTATTTTGTGAAAAAAATTGGCAAACCGATGGAAATCAAACGATATTGGAAAGCATCCTTCCACCCGGTTCATAAAAGCGAGGACGAATTTATTCAAGAAGTGCGTGACGTAATGATTGATTCGGTGAAAGTCCATATGCGCAGCGATGTACCGGTTGGCGCATTCCTGTCGGGTGGGATCGATTCCTCGATTACGGCATCGATTGCAAAACAGTTCCATCCGGGCATTAAAACATTCTCCGTCGGCTTCGAACGCGACGGCTACAGCGAAATTGATGTGGCCAAAGAAACGGCGGAAAAACTCGGGGTTGAAAATATCAGCTATGTGATCACGCCGGAAGAATACATGAAAGAACTGCCAAAAATCATTTGGCATATGGACGATCCACTCGCAGATCCTGCCTGTGTGCCCCTTTATTTTGTGGCGCGTGAAGCAAGAAAGTACGTGACCGTTGTTCTGTCTGGCGAAGGCGCGGATGAATTGTTCGGCGGCTATAATATTTACCGTGAACCGCAGTCGCTTGAAGTTTTTGATAAAATTCCGGCTGCCGGAAAATCTATTTTGAAAGCTTTGGCGAAAGTGTTGCCGGAAGGGGTAAAAGGAAAAAGCTTTATCGAACGCGGCGTCACGCCAATGGAAGACCGTTATATTGGCAATGCGAAAATGTACACCGAAGAAGAAAAACGCGACTTGCTGTTGACTTATAACAACAGCCTTGACTACCGTGACATCACAAAGCCGCTGTACAATGAAACAAAAGGCTATGATCCGGTTAACCGGATGCAATATATCGATATCCATACGTGGATGCGCGGCGATATTTTGCTGAAGGCGGACCGGATGACGATGGCCCATTCACTTGAACTGCGTGTGCCGTTTTTGGATAAAGAAGTGTTCCGGGTCGCTTCGCAAATTCCGGCGAGCTTAAAAACGTCTCATAACACAACGAAGTATGTTTTGCGCAAAGCGGCAGAGGGCATTGTGCCGGAACATGTGCTGAATCGGAAAAAACTCGGGTTCCCGGTCCCGATCCGCCACTGGCTGAAAGATGAAATGCATGATTGGGCGGCAGAGATCATCAAAACGAGCCCGACCGATGACATCATCAACAAACAATATGTACTGAAGCTCTTGGAAGACCATTGTGCAGGCAAGCTCGATTACAGCCGGAAAATCTGGACCGTGCTCATTTTCATGCTCTGGCATGCCGTGTATATGGAAGACAAGTACGATTTCCAAAAAGGCGCACAAGGGCGGCTTGCCGGCGCTTCGCTGTAATCTCCAAAAAATCGATTCACAATCGGGAAAATAACCGGATAAAGTTGTCCGCAAAATGAGCGGGCAGGAGGTTTTTCCGTCTTCAAAAGGGGATGGAATTGTGAAATGGTCCGATGTTCGTTCAGCGTTTCACAGTAAGAAAGCTGGGACAAAAAAGGGGGGTCTGGCCCCGCTTCCGTGTAATCGGAAACGGGGGCAGGCCCCTTTATCGTATAACGCTTTTTTCGTATATGCCTGGTAAGCTTTGCATTTATCCCGGTTCGCAGCATGGCTTTTTTTGTTCATTTTTTCGCTTGTTTGCGGCTTAAAACAGTGCGGCTGCCGATGCTTTTAAAGAAGGCGTTATTTTTGTCCCCGCCGGTAACCTTTGTCAGCGCCCGACGGAATTTTTATAGTACTGTGCTTTTTCGGCATATTCGCGGACGATGCGGCGCATGTCCTGGATATCTTTTTCGGTAAGTTCACGGATCACTTTTGCCGGGCGGCCGAACGCAAGCGTATGCGGAGGAATCTTTTTCCCGGGCGTTACAAGGCTGCCGGCGCCAATAAAAGCGCCTTCCCCGATTTCGGCGCCGTCAAGAATAATTGAACCCATGCCGATCAAAGCTTTTGTCCGAACATGGCAGCTATGTAAAATTACCTGGTGGCCGACCGTCACTTCATCTTCCAGTATGAGCGGTGTTTGCGGGCTTTCGTGCAGGACGCAGTTATCCTGGACATTTACCTTTTGTCCGATTTTTACCGGTGCGACATCGCCGCGGATAACGGTTCCAAACCAGATGCCGGATTCATCGCCGATTTCAACGTCCCCCGTAACGGTCACATTGTCAGCAATATAAGCAGTTGGCGCAATCAAAGGGGTTTTTCCATTGTAAGCATAAATCATATTCATACCCTCCTATTTTGATCTTTTCTTTTATCTTAAAGAATTGGGAATAAATTGTGAATAAATCGGGTTAAAAATGGCATATGTTTTTCAGAACAGAAGGATTATGGGTAAAATAAAAGCAGGATGGTTTCGCAGGTTTTGAAGGAGGCAGGAACATGTGGAAATGGGAAGCAGATGAAAACCCAAAAGCAGTCATCGTCATAGTTCATGGCGCGATGGAACATCACCGCCGCTACAGCTGGCTAATTGAGATGTGGAGATCAAGCGGCTATCATGTCGTGATGGGCGATCTTCCCGGTCATGGGATGACATCAAGAGCAAAAAGGGGGCATATTGATTCCTTTGATGAATATACAACAGAGATAAAAGAGTGGGTGACGGCAGCCTATCAGTTCGACCTCCCGATTTTTCTCCTCGGTCACAGCATGGGCGGGCTGGCGGTCATCCGGCTGCTTGAGCAGGAACATCTGAAAATCGCGGGGGTTATTCTTTCCTCGCCGTGCCTTGGGCTTGTCCAGTATCCTTCAAAGCTGCTCGGCCTGCTTTCGATCGGGTTAAACCGGATTGCCCCGGGCCTCCGCTTTAACAGCCCGCTGACCGTGCAAATGGCAACGCGGAATAAGGATATTCAAATGCAGGCGGTCAACGATTCATTGATGCTGACAAAAGTATCTGTCCGCTGGTACCGTGAGCTGCTCGCAGCGATGCGGCAGGCACAGATGGATACCGTACGGCTGCCGGACGTCCCGTTTCTTGTCATGCAGGCCGGGAATGACAAAATTGTGGACAAGGGGGCTGTCGTAAATTGGTTTAACCAAACTTCCGTGTCCGAAAAATTATACAAAGAATGGCCGAAATGCTACCATGAAATTTTCAATGAACCGGAAAGGGAAGATGTTTTCCTTTATGCGAAAAATTTTGTGGAAAACCGGCTCCGCACGTTAGGCTATATATTAGAATGAGGTGACGCTTGTGACAATTCCATCCTATCCGATCTCATTAATGGCGCAAGTTTACCGCCGGGTGATGCCGGCTGTCCACCGTGAACTCCATTACTGGCGGGAAAAGGCACGCCAGATTCCCAATGATGAATTAAAGACACAGGCGCTCGCCAGCATTCAACATAAAACGTTTCACTGTGAAGGCGGATCGATCCTCGGCCTTTTGGCAATGGAAGAGCGGACAGCGGCTTTTCGGTTTATTGTCGCTTACCAGACGATCAGCGACTATCTTGATAATCTATGCGACCGCAGCACATCGCTTGACCCGGTTGATTTCCGAGCACTGCACGAGTCCATGTCCGATGCGCTTACAGTCGGCGCACCGTTGAAAAATTATTACCGTTACCGACTGGACCAGGATGACGGTGGTTATTTGCATGAACTCGTGCGGACATGCCAGGTTGTGTTGAGCCGCATCCCTCAATATAAAGCCATTCAACCTTATTTGCTGGAACTTTGCCGTTATTATTCGGATCTGCAAGTACATAAACATGTGCGCGTAGAGGAACGGGTGCCGCGGCTAAAGGAATGGTTTTTGCGCTACAAGCCGGATTTTCCAGATATGGAATGGTATGAGTTTTCCGCCTGTTCCGGCTCGACCCTCGGGATTTTCTGCCTTGTTTCCTACGCGCTCCGGGACGATTTCCGCCCTGAATATGCGACAATCATCCGTGACGGGTATTTTCCTTATATTCAGGGGTTGCATATTCTGCTGGATTATTTTATCGACCAGGACGAAGACAAAAAAGGCGGAGACTTGAATTTTTGTTTTTATTACCCGAGCGAAGAAGAGCTGTTTAAACGGCTGAAGCATTTTTTGCAGGAGGCGGATAAACATACGGCCCGACTCCCAAATGAAAAATTTCATAAACTGATTAACCGGGGGCTTTTGGCTGTTTATTTGTCAGATGAAAAGGTGAAGAAGCAGCGGAGCGTTCAGAAATTGTCGCGGAAAATGATCAAATTTGCCGGCTCGATCAGTTTATTCTTTTATTTTAACGGAAAAATGTACCGCGCCATCAAAAACATGATCCCGGCCAGCCTGGCAAAAACAATAGTAAAATGAGCCGGCTGGTGGCAACGGGAAAGGGCAGATTTTATCGGCCCCTTTGTTGCCGTTTTTAGAAAAGGCGGATGGTTGTCTGGTTGAGGAAACCGGAGCAATGTGGCTTTTTCCGGCCGGACTTTTTGCATCATTCAAGAGCCGGCCGTGTTCATATACGATTAAAAAAGGCGGGCTTTCGTACCCGGCCCCGTTGTTACCGTTTTTCAAAGGCAATGAGAAAAGGCGTGCTTTTCGTACCCGGCCCTTTTGTTATCGCTTTTTGAATGGCATGAAAAAAGGCGGGCTTTGCATAATCCAGAACCCGGTCAGATTCATATGCGATTGAAAAAGGCAGCTGTTCGTAGCCGGCGCATATGTTATCGCTTTTGGGAATGACATGAAAAAGCCAGGTTCCCGTTATGTTTTGAATCCGAACCAATCGATCCTTCGTTATCGTTTTTCAATAGCAATAAGAAAAGGCGGATGGTTTGCCTGGTTGAGAAATTCATACCGGAGCACATGCGCCTTTTTCTGATCGAGCTGTTTTACATAATCCAGGAGCCGGTCACGTTCATACGCGCCGCCTTCATGGCCGTGGTAAACCACAACTGCGATGATCCCGCCGGTTTCAAGCATGGAAAAAATCTGCTCGAGTGCGGCAATGGTTGACTCCGGCCGGGTAATGACCGTTTTGTCGCTGTCCGGCAAATAGCCCAAATTGAAAACCGCTCCGCTGATCTTGCCATGCAGCGCTGCCGGGATGCATTCGCTGGCATGTTCATGGCCGGTGCAGAAAAGTTCGGCGCGCGTAACGAGGCCTTCTTTCTCCAGGCGTTCCTTTGTCCGCCTCACCGCTTCCGGCTGGATATCAAAAGCAAACACTTTTCCACCTTCTCCAACCCGTTTGGCGAGAAATACAGTATCATGCCCGTTCCCGGCTGTTGCGTCAATGGCAAAACCGCCGCTCTTTACAGCTTTTTCTAAAAGTAAATGAGCAAATGAGAGAACAGGAAGCATATTCATCTTTGCAGCATCTCCATTTATTGATTGGTCTACAGGCGAAAGTTGAACGCCTGTTTTTTTACTGTGAAAAGGCAAATGTGCCCCATGTAAATCATATTTTTCAGCGCTTTCCATTCGAATACCGGAATGGACACGGCAAAATCGTTCTTATTCTTCAGACATACAGGCTCGCGCCCCAAAATGGTAAAAAACCGTCTTTATGCAGCGCACTCCTTTTGCATTTTACCATGAACGGGTGCGGGTGCAAAGGCGGCTCGGATTCTAAATCGAGCTGTCGGGAAGAAACTCCCAATGCGCTGGGGAAACATTTTTTCTGCACGGGGCATTATACAAATGAAGCCTGCACGCTTCAAAGCATAAAGGGGGGAATCGTGATGGCCACACGGGAAGCAGTCGAAAATTGTATCAACCGTTGCGAGCAAGCCGTTCAATCGGCGCGTGAGCAATTTGCGGAAGGCAACCGCCAGGAAAACTACGGCTATTATGATTTTTCGGAACCGTTAACAGAGCTGGAAGAAGCCTATAATGAACTTTGCAAATTGGCGATCAGTGCCAACTCCCAGCAGCGTGAGCGCCTCCACCGTATGCGCCTTGTGATTCAGCAGCTGCAAAACGAGATGATTTTACAGGAACATGAACCGACCATGTAATTGGAAAAACGTAAGCCGGAAACTTGCTGGGGCAAAATGCTCAATAAGCAAATGGGGAAAACGGAAAAGCCAGGCAAGTAACCCAGCGAAAAATCCGGCGGGAACAACGGGAATATGGGAGCAGTTTCGGCACGTTAAAATTAGGAAAAACAACAAGAAAAGCCGGCCGGATTCATGAAAGCGGGATAGGGCACGGGCCTTATCCCGCTTTTAATGCAAATGTTGGATCAAGTAGAGGACGGGGAATTGCCATAATATTTATATTTTGCAAGAATGCTTGTAACTGTCGGGAAAAACCCCTACAATTTCCTTTGATCGATTCATTAGCAGGGGGGCATTCATTTTGCCAAAAACTGTGTGGCTGCTTGTCATTGGCATGGCTGTCAACATGACTGGCGCTTCTTTTTTATGGCCGTTAAATTCAATCTATATCCACGATCATCTCGGTAAATCGCTGTTTATCGCCGGGCTTGTGCTCATGCTGAATAATTTTACAAGCGTCATCGGCAGTCTTTTGGGTGGATATTTGCATGATAAAATCGGAGGTTACCGTTCCGTAATACTGGGTGGCTTGATCTCTGCCGCGGCGCTTGCCGGCTTGACATGGAACCACGCTTGGCCGGATTATGTATTTTTCCTCGGTGCCATCGGGCTCGGTTCCGGCATGATCGGCCCGGCGATCCTTGCAATGGCGGGCGCGGCTTGGAAAGGCGGAGGGAGAAAAGCGTTCAATGCCATCTATGTCGCCAACAACATCGGGGTTGCACTCGGTGCCGCGCTGGGCGGTGTGATTGCTTCCTATTCCATTGACCTTATTTTTGCAGCGAATCTTGCACTTTTTCTTGTTTTTATGGCGATTGCTATCTTCGGCTACCGGAATATTGCCGAAAAACATGCCGGATATGCGGGAACAGCCGCTGCTTCTGCCAAACGTGCAGGACGGGCGCAAGTGGCATCACTCATCCTGTTATGCTTTGCTTATTTCCTGGCATGGACGGCGTACACGCAATGGACGGCCACGATTTCCACTTATACGCAGACGCTTCATATATCGCTGAACAAATACAGCTTTCTTTGGACATTGAATGGCGCGATCATCGTGCTCGGCCAGCCGCTCCTTTTGCCGTTTTTAAAGCGGTTCTTGCCGGAAGTCAAACAGCA
The DNA here is from genome assembly GCF_943193165.1 of Weizmannia agrestimuris. Taxonomy (NCBI): domain Bacteria; kingdom Bacillati; phylum Bacillota; class Bacilli; order Caryophanales; family Bacillaceae; genus Heyndrickxia; species Weizmannia agrestimuris. The sequence continues at coordinate 22,124 of NZ_CALPDC010000014.1, read as the reverse complement.
AATTGTTGTTGGGACGGCCATTTTTATGCTGTCATTCGCTGTCGTTGCCTTTGCCGGGCATTTTGCCGGTTTTTTAGTGGCAATGGGCATTTTAACGGTTGGGGAAATGCTTGTCTGGCCGGCCGTGCCCGCCGTTGCCAATACACTTTCGCCGAAAGGGCGGGAAGGGTTTTACCAGGGCATCATCAACAGTGTCGCAACATGCGGCAGAATGATTGGCCCTGTTGTTGGCGGGTTTGTCGCAGATGCATTCGGCATGAAGGCATTGTTCGGGTTGCTCATTATTTTTCTCGCTATTTCCCTTTTATTGGCCTTGTTATATGACCGCCCACTCGTGGAAAAATCACATTCTGGGGCAACAGGAAAATAATATTGAAACTGGGAATGAATTTCTGTAAAATAGGTTATAAATTGAATAAACGATAGAAGAACGTTGACAAGGAGTAGTAACGGCGGCGCTGAAACAAGAGAATTGGCGGAAGGTGCAAGCCAATCAGAGAGCCCCGTGAACTCGCCTTTGAGTTGCAAATATGACCCGTTTTAGTATTTGCCGTATTCCGCGTTAAGGACTTAAAGTGAGTGCTTGCACTAATTTGGGTGGTACCGCGGGAGAACCCTCTCGTCCCTTTTTCTTGGGATGGGAGGTTTTTTGCGTCCTATATTGTCAATGTCGATACATAAAAAAGGAGGAGTCTGTCATGAGTTTTGACCACCGGAAAATCGAAAAGAAATGGCAGCAGTACTGGGAAGAGCATCACACGTTCCGTACCGGTGAAGACGAAAATAAACCGAAATTTTATTGCCTGGATATGTTTCCGTATCCGTCGGGGGCAGGCCTTCACGTCGGGCACCCGGAAGGCTATACGGCGACCGACATCGTGTCGCGGACGAAACGGATGCAAGGATATAATGTCCTCCATCCGATGGGGTGGGATGCATTCGGGCTTCCGGCTGAGCAGTATGCGATTGATACCGGCAATGATCCGGCTGTTTTCACGATTCAAAATATCAATACGTTCCGCCGCCAGATGAAATCGATCGGGTTTTCTTATGATTGGGATAGGGAAATCAACACATCTGATCCGGAATATTATAAATGGACGCAGTGGATTTTTCTGCAGCTGTGGAAAAAGGGACTGGCTTATATTGATGAAGTGCCAGTCAACTGGTGCCCTGCGCTCGGAACCGTGCTGGCAAACGAAGAAGTCATTGACGGCAAGAGCGAACGCGGCGGGCATCCGGTCATCCGCAAACCGATGCGCCAGTGGATGTTGAAAATTACCGCCTATGCAGACCGCCTTCTTGAAGACCTTGAGGAGCTGGATTGGCCGGAAAACATTAAGGATATGCAGCGCAACTGGATTGGCCGTTCGGAAGGGGCGGAAGTGACATTCCAGGTTGAAGGCACAAATGAAACGTTTACCGTTTTCACGACCCGCCCGGATACGCTGTTCGGGGCGACCTATGCCGTGCTTGCGCCGGAACACCCGCTTGTGGATAAAATCAAAACAGATGAGCAGGCCGATGCAGTTCAGGCTTACATTGCCGAGGTGCAATTAAAAAGCGACCTTGAACGGACGGACCTTGCGAAAGACAAAACCGGCGTATTTACGGGGGCGTATGCCGTGAACCCGGCGAACGGCGAAAAAATGCCAATCTGGATTGCCGATTATGTATTAATGAGCTACGGGACAGGCGCAATCATGGCGGTGCCGGCCCATGACGAACGCGACTATGAATTTGCCCGCAAATTCGATTTGCCGATTAAAGAAGTCGTCGCAGGCGGCAACGTTGAAAAAGAAGCCTATACCGGTGACGGCGAACACGTCCATTCCGGATTTTTAAACGGGCTGGATAAACAGGCAGCGATTAAACGCATGATCGAGTGGCTCGAAGAAAAAGGGATCGGACAGAAGAAAGTGACATACCGCCTGCGTGACTGGCTGTTCAGCCGCCAACGTTACTGGGGCGAGCCGATCCCGGTTATCCACTGGGAAGACGGGACCATAACGGCCGTGCCGGAAGAAGAGCTGCCACTCATGCTTCCGAAAATGAAGGAAATCAAACCGAGCGGAACAGGTGAATCACCGCTTGCGAATGTGGAAGACTGGGTCAATGTTGTCGATCCGAAAACAGGGAAAAAAGGCCGGCGCGAAACAAACACAATGCCGCAATGGGCGGGAAGCTGCTGGTACTTCCTCCGTTTCATCGATCCGAAAAATCATAAAGCGATTGCCGATCCGGAAAAGCTGAAAAAATGGCTGCCGGTTGACCTGTACATCGGCGGAACCGAGCATGCGGTGCTGCACTTGCTGTATGCCCGTTTCTGGCATAAATTTTTGTACGATATCGGGGTGGTGTCAACGAAAGAACCATTCCAAAGATTGTTCAACCAAGGCATGATCCTGGGCGCGAACCATGAAAAGATGAGCAAATCGCGCGGCAATGTCGTTAATCCGGATGACATTCTTGAGTCACACGGGGCCGATACGCTCCGGCTGTACGAAATGTTCATGGGCCCTTTGGATGCATCGATCCCGTGGTCGACGAACGGCCTTGACGGTTCCCGCCGCTTCCTTGACCGGATTTGGCGCCTGTTTGTGAATGAAGACGGCAGCCTGTCAGAAAAAATCCAGGACAAGGCCAATCCGGCACTGGAAAAAACGTATCATCTGACGGTCAAAAAAGTGACAGAAGATATCGATGCCCTTCATTTTAACACGGCCATTTCGCAATTAATGGTGTTTATCAACGATGCCTATAAAGTGGAAGTGATACCGAAAACGTATGTGGAAGGCTTCGTCAAACTGCTGTCGCCGTTTTGCCCGCATATTGCCGAAGAACTGTGGGAAAAACTTGGCCACAGCGGGACGATCACATATGAAGCATGGCCTGCTTTTGATGCTTCAAAACTCATCGAAAATGAAGTGGAAATTGTCCTTCAGGTAAATGGCAAAGTGCGCAACAAAGTAAAGATCGACCGCAATATGAGCCGCGAGGACATGGAAAAACTCGCGCTTGCGGATGAAAAAATCAAGGAATTTACGGAAGGAAAAACGATTCGCAAAATCATTGCCGTACCGGGCAAACTCGTCAACATTGTGGCAAACTGATGGATTTCCGGAAAACGGGGTTTTACGGTGAAATGGCCGTAAGCCCCGTTTTTTATGCGTGAAATTCATAATTTGTTTGTGAAATGGCAAACTAGGACTATCAACCACAAAAAAGGGGAAAAAAGATGGTTCTTTTATTTTCACTTTTGGCAGGGGCAGGGCTGGCCTATTTGTCCCGCGCGCTGTTTGAGGCAGAAAAAATGAAATCATTGCTGCTTTACTTATGGCTATACTACTGGACAATCAATTTTTTAAGGATACTGGAAATGAACCTGCACTTTGTTCATGATCACCATACCCCGATTTTTTATATTTCCAGACAGCTTGTGTTGTTTGAGGTGCCCCTTTTGTTTCTGCTGTATTTGCACGTGTTTCACCTGTCACGGACGTCGGGCTGGAAAACATTGGCTGCAGTGTGCTTTTTCCTTGTTTTTACAGGTTATGTCGCCATCCTCCATTTTTTGCAAATTTTGTATACCTACGGATGGTCATGGCGGTATGTCCTTGCTTTCTTCTTCACTGATCTTGCGGTTTTACACGTAGGCGATGCGCTCTATAGATGGTTGGACAGGAAAAAGGAGGTACACCGGCATGCTTCCGAAAAAATTTGACGAGAATGAAATCTTTACCCTTGCCGCTTTGGCAGGGTTGATACTGGCGCTGTATCTCCTGCCAAAAGCTGTTTCATGGAAAGCAGGGCTTGCGAACGGGCTGTTTTTTACAGCAATGGCCTGCTTTGCGGATGAAGTGCTTAGCGCGATGCACCCTTTAAACTTATACAACACGTTTGATTCGCCTGATCTCGAGCTTTTTGACTTCATTATTTATATACCTGTCTTTACCTTGTATGGCTATTTGTTTATTACGGTGCAGCGTTTATCCTGGGCGCGGATCCGCTCTGTACGCCACGTGCTTTTTTATTTACTCATCTGGATCGCATTCACGTCTCTGATGGAAATGATGGCTGTTAAGTTCAGGGTGTTCCACTATTTGGAAGGATGGGACAATCTCCATTCGCTTGTTGCCTATTGCGTCCTTTTCCCGATATTTTATACTTATGCCAATTGGATTTTAAAAATTGATGCGTCTGATTAAAATGTTCTGAAATTGGAGATAATAGAAATAAATAAAACGGGGAGGGTTACAAATGGTACAGGTCAAACTTTTTGATTGTGAACATGAAAAGGATCTTGAGGAAAGCATGAATACGTTTTTGGAAAAAATCGGAGAGGACCAACTCATTGATATCAAATATAATATTGCCGCCATGGTGGAGCCCGAGGAAGATGACCAGATTTACTGTTTTTCGGCGATGATTTTGTACCATAAATAAAGCGGGGGTTGCCCGGCCCGACTTTTTCTGTCCACACGATTGTAAAAGATGATCCAGGGTAGCTGCAGCCTCAACTGCCATCCATCCCGCCGTCTATCCGCGAAAAAAATTCTTCATAAAAAAATTGTCAAGCGGGTATGTTCGCGGTACACTACATTATAGTGTGTGAAAAAAGGCCCGTCCGCATCAGGGGCGGCCGGAAGATCATTTCGGGCGGGAAGGGATTTTATGTCTTCAAAATTATTGCGCGGCACGTTTATTTTAACACTTGGGACGATCATCTCGAAAATTCTCGGGGTGTTCTATGTGATTCCGTTTGATGCGATTATCGGCGGATCAGGACCGGAGGCACTCTACCAGTTCGGGTATGTCCCTTACAATATTTTTATTAGCATTTCCACGGCAGGCGTCCCGCTTGCTGTCGCAAAATATGTGGCAAAATATAATGCGCTGGAAGAATATGCGGTCAGCCGGAAGCTGTTCAGGTCGAGCATGTATTTAATGATTGGGACAGGTATTGCCGGCTTTCTTGTGATGTATGTTTTTGCCCCGTATTTTACGGATTTGGCGATGGCCGGCAAGCAGGAAGCCCAGGTTTTCTCAAAAGCCGACGTGACAGTGGTGATCCGGGCGGTCAGTTTTGCGCTGATCATCATTCCGGTGATGAGCCTGATTCGCGGTTTTTTCCAGGGGCACCAGTCAATGGGGCCTTCTGCTGTTTCCCAGGTTGTGGAGCAGGTTGTCCGGATTTTATTTATGCTGATCGGTGCTTACGTGATTTTACATATGCTCCACGGCAGCATCGTGTCCGCCATCAGCGCGGCGACATTTGCCGCATTTGTCGGTGGGATGGCGAGCCTGTTTGTGCTCATTTGGTACTGGTTCAAACGAAAACCGCATCTTGACCGGCTGCTTGAACAGGATAAAGGCACAATGCATGTTTCGATTCCCACGTTGTATAAAGAAATCATCCTTTCTGCTTTGCCGTTTGTATTTGTTGGGATCGCCAATTCGCTTTACCAGATGGTTGACCAGCTGACAGTGAAGCGCGGTATGGAAGCGGTCGGGCTCGGGAAAATGTGGCAGACGCAGCTCGGGATATTGAATTTCCAGTCGCACAAGCTTGTCATTATTCCGGTCTCCCTTGCGACCGCCTTCTCCATGACGCTTGTTCCAATGATTACGGAAGCTTTCGCGAAAAGGGAGCGCGATATGCTCGTCCGATCTGTTGACCAGACATTGCAGGTGCTGCTTTTTATTACGGTGCCGGCTGCGCTTGGGATGTCGCTTTTGGCCAAGCCTATTTTTGCGATTTTTTATAATACGGATAACGCCGTCTCGGTCAGCGTGCTGATGCATTATGCACCGGTTGCCATTTTGTTCTCGCTTTATTCCGTGACAGCGGCGATCATGCAGGGGGTCAATGAGCAGCGCTGGACGATTTTAAGCTTGCTCGTCGGGCTATTGTTAAAATTAAGCCTGAATATCCCGCTGATCAAAATGTTTGGGATTCTCGGCGCAGTCTACGCCACGGCAATCGGGTATACAGCGTCGATTCTGATCAGCTTTATTGTGATCAAAATTTTCGCAGCCTATCCGTATCGGACGGTGATCCGGCGCACGATCCTGATTTTGATTTTTAATGCTGTAATGCTGGCGGTGGTCGGTGCTGTTTATAAAGGGCTCACACTTGTGCTTTCGCCTTCTTCAAGGTGGCAGGCATTGCTGATTGTTGTGATTTGCGCCGCGGCCGGTGCGGTTGTTTATGCCTACCTTGGCCTGAAATCGAAACTTGCGGACAAGCTGTTCGGCGTAAGGATTCAACGCGTGAAGGCGAGGCTGCATATGCGGTAAGAAGACGGGATGATTTGTGCGGCAGGAAGGCTTGCGGGCAAGACGCGTAATAAATGTTGTGTATGGCTGGCGGGATTGCAAGTGGGGGTAAAACGCTGAACTTCCTGGCGTTTTCGGTTGTTCAACCGTTTAGCCGTGGGTTGTAAGCGGGAGTAAAAAGCCGAACCCCATTTAACGGATAAACTGTCTGGTGTAGCGGTCAACACCTGGAGGCGGGTTGCATATTTGGGTAAAAAGTTGAACCCACCTTAAGCGGATAGTTGTCCGGTGTCAGGTTTCAACGCGTGAAAGCAGGGATTGCAATCGGGGGTAAAAAGCTGAGCTTCATTTTAGCGGATAAACTGTCCGGTGTAGTGGCCATCACATAGAGGCGGGGTTGCATATTTGGATAAAAAGTTGAACCCACCTTAAGCGGATAGTTGTCCGGTGTCAGGGTTCAGCGTGTGGAAGCAGGGATTGCAAGCGGGAGTAAAAAGCTTAACTTCATTTTAGCGGATAAACTGTCCGGTGTAGTGGTCATCACATGGAGGCGGGGTTTGCATATTTGGGTAAAAAGTTGGTGCAGGATAGGCGAAACTGATGTACGGGTGAGGAGTATTGAACCTGCGGGAATAGGTTGTAAATGGCAGGGATAAACGGCCCTTAAACATGCCAAAAGCGGCACTGCATGTCTCCGCTGCCGCTTTCCAAAAAAACAATTTGTTTCTTTCTCTAAGATGACATCTTAACTTTTTTGCTTGTTGTTGTCCAAATCCCCCTGTGTGTGCTTTTGACCAAGTCGTTGTATGCCAGCACATTCAAATCTCTTTGAATGGTGCGAGGAGTGATGCCGAACTCATCTACCAGTTCCTGGGTTGTCACAGTCCCTTTCTCTTTAATAAACACATAAATTGACTTAATACGAGTAAGCATACGGTCTGTTGATGGTTTCAAAATACCACTCCCTCATCTTTTTTCCAAAGACAAAGACGACAAACAGCTTTACAACATGTTTAGCTTACAGGAATATGCGTGCCGTTCGGACAACTCCTTTTTCTAAAATTTTTTTCTAAGATGTCAGACAATTATATTGTACATCTTTTTGCCTGAATTGACAAATATATCAGCTCTTGTTTACACCATATGTTGTGCCCGTTAAGTTTATAACCACTATTGGTAGCGCTTTCTTTTTACCGGCCTTTTCCTGGGTTGCCGCTATTCGGCTGAGGGGATGGCCTTTACCAGCCCGATGAAGGACATTTCGACGGTCCCGGCATCACGTTCTGTCTTTCATCACCCTGATGAAGAACATTTAGCTGTTTCCCGGCATCCGTTTTGTCCTTCATCATGCCGATGAAAGACATTTAGCTATTTGCTGGGAGGTGATTTGTCCTTCATCATAGTTATGAAGGACAATTCGCCGTTTGCGGGCCCATGTTTTGTCCTTCATCATAGTTATGAAGGACAATTCGCCGTTTGCCGGCCCGTGTTTTGTCTTTCATCACGCCTATGAAGGACAATATTCCGCTTGTCGACCTTTGATTTGTCTTTCATCCCGCCGATGAAAGACAATATGCCGCTTCCCCGACCTATGTTTTGTCCTTCATCCTTCCAAAGAAAGACCATATGCTGTTTCCCGTCTCCCTTTTTGTCTTTCATTCCCCGGCCGGCAAAAAATATCAATTCATTTTATAATCAATGGAAAAAGAAGTAAAATAAAGAACGAATGACAACGTAAAGGAGCGACAAAAATGGCCGATATCCACTGGATGGAAGAAGTATTAAAAAGGAAAGAGGATTTGATCCGCGACCTTCAAGGGATTTTGCAGATCAGAAGTGTCCTCGATGAAGCAAATGCAACAGAAGAAGCACCACTCGGGCAAGGCGTCAGGGAGGCACTCCAATATATGCTCGATCTCGGTGAAAAAGACGGTTTCAAAACGAAAAATGTGCAAAATCTCGCCGGGCACCTTGAAATGGGGGAAGGAGAAGACATTCTCGGGATCCTCGGGCATGTCGATGTGGTGCCGGAGGGGGACGGCTGGACAGTTGATCCGTACAGCGGCATAGTCAAAGACGGGAAAATTTATGCACGCGGCTCAAGCGACGACAAAGGCCCGACAATGGCGGCTTATTACGGCATGAAAATTGTAAAAGAACTCGGGGTGCCGCTTGAAAAAAGGGTGCGCCTCATTGTCGGCACAGATGAAGAAAGCAACTGGAGATGCATGGACGCCTATTTTGCAAACGAGGAAATGCCGGCCATCGGGTTTTCGCCGGATGCCGACTTCCCAATTATTTACGCAGAAAAAGGAATTGCCGATTTTGACATCATCCAGGATCCGGAAAAAACGGAAAATACGGGGCAGGCGGAACTGCTTTCTTTTGAATCGGGGCGCCGCTACAATATGGTGCCAGATTATGCGGAGGCACGCATTGTCACGCACGGCGAGCAGACGGAACTTTTGCAAAAATTCCAGGATTTTCAAAAGGAAACCGGACTTCGCGGGCAGGATTTTGTGGACGACGGCGTTTTGATTTTAAAACTGGAAGGCGTTTCGGCCCATGGTGCGGAACCGGAAAACGGAAAAAGCGCGGGGCTTTATTTGGCAAAATTTTTAAATAATGTGGCGCTTGACCGTGCCGGGGCAAAATTTATCAAAACGCTCAACCAGTTCTTCGGCCGTTCACGCGGTGAATATTTCGGCATCGGGTACAAAGATGAAGTTTCAGGGGAATTGACGATCAATATCGGGATCATGTCCTATCATCAGGAAAAAGGCGGCCGCATAGGATTAAATATGCGTTATCCCGTTACTTTCGATCTCGAAGCAGGAAAAACAAAAATTGTGTCGAAATTAAAAGAAGACGGCTTGCGTTTTGATCATTTTTCCGATCAGAAACCGCATTATGTTGACAAAAATGACCCGCTGATTACGACGCTTGCGAAAGTGTATGAGGAGCAGACCGGAGAGGAAGCGAAGCTGTTGGCAATCGGCGGCGGTACATATGCACGTACCCTTAAAAAAGGTGTGGCATTTGGGGCGCTTTTCCCGGGCCGCGAAGATGTCATGCACCAGAAAGATGAGTACATGTATGTGGAAGATTTGCTTAAAGCAACGGCTATTTATGCACAGTCCATTTATGAACTGGCCGGGAAGCACGCGTGACTTTAGCTGCGTCAATGCCGGCGGGCCGCAAGCAAGCAGAAGAACGAGCGGGAAAGCCGCAATAAAATGAAAAAAGGCAAAGGGGTTGCATCATGGAGAAACTGGTTTTAAACGGCACCCTGATCGACAGGGGAGAAGCAAGCGTTGATATTGAAGACCGTGGTTATCAGTTCGGGGATGGCATTTACGAAGTGGTCCGCGTATACGGGGGCAGGCTTTTTACAAGCGAAATGCATTTAAAGCGGCTCTATCAAAGCGCGGAAAAACTTTCGCTCCACATTCCGTATACAATGGAGCAGCTCACGGCACAACTGGAAGCACTGGTTGCAGCAAACCGCCTCGATACAGGCATTGTCTATTTGCAATTTACGCGCGGCGTTGCCAAGCGGAAACACCATTTTCCGGAAACAAGCGAAACGACGTTTGTTGCATACACGAGTGAAATGGAACGGCCGCTTGAAAAAATGAGAAAAGGCGTAAAAGCGGTGCTTGCGGAAGACATCCGCTGGCTGCGCTGCGACATCAAAAGCCTGAACCTGCTCGGCAATGTGCTCGCCAAACAAAAAGCTGTGGAAAACGGCGCTTATGAGGCAATCCAGCACCGCGGCGAAACAGTGACAGAAGGCTCGTCGTCGAATGTATTTATCGTAAAAGACGGCGTGCTCTTGACACATCCGGCAACGAACCTCATTTTAAACGGGATTACAAGACAAGTGGTCTTTGGCATTTGCGGGAAAATAGGCATTCCTTTCCGGGAAGAGCCGTTTACGGTAGCGGATTTGCGCGCGGCGGATGAAGTCTTGATGACAAGCACGACATCCGAAATCATGCCGATTGTGGACATTGACGGTAAACCCGTTGCAGACGGCACACCAGGCGCAATAACGTTAAAACTGCAGCAAGCTTTTGACAGGGAGATTCATGCTCTTTCGGCAGCGGTGCCGGGCGCGCCAAAATAAAAGAAGGGGCATTCCTTTAGCCGGAGGAACGGTTAAAGGAATGCCCCTTGCTATTTTTGGAGCCTGGCTTCTTCTTCTCCTGCCGGTTCAAGCTCCGACATGTGGGCAAGCACAATTTGATGAAGAAATGGCTTCTTCAGTTCACAATACCCGCTTTTGTAAATAAATACGATTTCACAATTCTCACCTTTGTACATGACATGGTCGCCAATCTTCACTCCAGCTCTCCCCCCTTAACATATTTATATACCCTATTCGGAAAAATGAAAACATCGGAAATGCCGGAAACCAGATTTTGCACAGTATACCTGCAGGGCAGTTTTTGTTAAAATAAACACAAAACCACGATGGACAGGGGCGAAAAAAGCGATGGCAAACCATTATTTTTATGCCGTCTTGCTGCCGGAAGCGTTCAAACAAAAATTGCAGCAGGCAACGGCCGGCTTGAAAGGGAGCCTGCCGTTTAAGCGATGGGTGCACCGCGATGATCTTCATATTACCCTTGCCTTTTTGGGAGCGGCAGAAGAGGCGCAATTGGAAAAAGCGAACCGGCTGATTGCAGATCAAATCGGTGCATTCCACGTGCTGCCGCTTGTGTTCGACCACTTCGGTACTTTTGGGAAAAAAGACGAACCGCGTGTACTCTTTGCAGGCATACAGGAATCACCGCCGCTTTCTGATCTTGAGACAATGGTGGCCGGCTGCTGCCTTGAAGCAGGTTTTTCACTTGATCGAAGACCGTTTCACCCGCATATGACGCTGGCGCGGAAATGGGACGGTGACAGACCTTTTGCTGACGGCATGCTGGATGCGTTTTCGCCTGAACCGGTGCCTTTTTCGGCAGACCGGATCGTGCTCTACCGGACGAATCTCCATCAAACGCCAAAATACGAAATCGTGCAGTCTTTCAGGCTAGCTGATGCACAGAATTTGAAGTAAGGGAAAAGGAAAATGGGACAGTTATTAAAAATGCAAGACTTTGTATCACGTTATGAAACAGACTTAATCCGCTACACCAACCAGTTTATCCGGCTGAAAAAACAACAGTGGGAAAAATTCCGGGAAAACTGGGAAAACGGGCCGGAGGAAGAAGAGGAAGCGCCTGCGCAGGAAGAATCGCGCCAGGTCCTTTCCCGCATGAAACACTGGTTAAAAAGAAAAGATACGGCCGAAATAGAGGAGCCGGACGCGCCGGTTTTCCACGCGCCACCCGGGGAATTGGATTTTGCCCCGCAGCTTGCCTTTTTGCCGGAGACGGAAGACCAGTTAAAAAAATTATTTCTCGACCAGCTGTTCCGGTTCCAGCTGAAATGGGCCAGTTCCACTTTGCTGCAACAGTCCGAAATCCCAGCCGTCCTTTATTTTGACCCGGACTTAAAATATTTTTTGCAAAGATTTCCGGATACATTTTTATTGATGTACCGGCCGGTTTTTTCATTCAAAAAAGCCGTTTTGGAAATGGAACATCTTTTGATTTCGCCAATGGCGGTATGGTGTATTGCCTTTGTGGAAAAAGAAAAGGATGCCGTCTTTTTCGGGTCGAACGGCCGTTTCTGGAAGAAGCGGACAGCCGGGAACGAAGAAAATATTTTAAATCCGGCCATTGCCCTCGCGCGGACGGAAAAAATCGTGCGCAGCATTCTGAAACGGCATGATATCACCTTTCCGGTCGAAAGGGCGCTCATTTGCCGGAACGGGTTTATTCAATGGCCGGATGCGCCGGATGGCCTCCATATTCTTGACAAACGCCCGCATGTCGAATGGTTCCGGCAACAGCGAAATTTGCGCTCACCGTTTAAATATATGCAACTGAAGTCGGCCCAAGTGCTGCTTAACGAATGCCTGGACAAAAAAAGTGCCGGAACGAACGAGGCTGCCCGTGACGGCGCCGGGGAATAGAGCGGGAATTTTTCCTGCAAACATTGGAAAATTTTCGGTACAAACAGCCGCCTTACCGGTATTTCAATATTTCTGGGAAATCCGGCCCCGGGTTAAACCAAAATTACGCTTGACGAAAAAAGTCAAAAAGCGATAAAATTTACTGAAAGGTGGCTATTGTGAATGATACTTGCCAATAGCTGTCTTTTTTTGTTTTTGTCTCCGTTTGCCGAGTGAAAAAACCGGCAGCTGCGGATTTTTCAGCAAACAGGAAGAATCCGCGTCAATGTTTTGTGTAAAATGGAATGGCATTTTTACTTTTTTACAAATCCTACTTTTCCTGGCTTTATAACAGGGATATCGCTGTTTTTTCATCGGTGTGAGGTTGACTTACTGAATTTGAAGGTGAACATGTTGGAAGATATATTAGGAAAAGGCTGGGAGATCATGCCGGCAGGGGGGGCGACAGGAGAAGCCTTCTATGCCAAATACCAGGAACAATCCCTCTTTTTAAAACGGAATTCATCGCCGTTTCTGGCCGTGTTATCCGCTGAAGGCATTGTCCCGAAGCTTGTCTGGACGAAAAGGCTAGAAAACGGCGACACCATCACGGCCCAGCAGTGGGTGGAGGGCAGGGAACTAAAGCCTTACGAAATGGAAGAAGAACGCGTTGCCAAGATGCTGAAAAAAATTCACGATTCAAAACCGCTTTTAACGATGCTGCAAAGGCTCGGGCTGGAATCGATGAAGCCTGAAAACATGCTGCATGATCTTAAATCCGGCGCAAAAGGGGAATGGCCCGATGCACCAGGTGTTCTGGATGCCCTTGAATTTCTCGAACGTGAACAGCCGAACGTTGCATACGGGGATTGTGTCGTCTGCCACGGCGATATCAATCATAACAACTGGCTTTTATCAAACGAAAATGAATTGTTTCTGATCGATTGGGACGGCCCGCTGATCGGCGATCCGGCGATGGACATCGGCATGCTCCTGTACGCCTACATTCCGCCCGAAAATTGGGAAAGGTGGTTGCTGCAATACGGCACGAAAATGACCGCAAGCCTTTCGCTCCGGATGAAATGGCACACCATTTACCAAGCGATTGTGATGATTTGCTGGCATAAAGAAAAAGGCCGGTACGAAGAAATGCAACGCTGGCTTGATTTTTTGCAGAACGTGCATGGCGGCGTGAAAAAATAAAAGAAGGCTGCATCGCGTTTGCCTGGGTCTTCTTTTTTAGAGAAACTGCCAGTTGAGGGCTTGCAGCGAAAAAAGTGTACCGGTTTCGAACGAAAAAGAAGAGAAACCGGGTGATGGTTCCTCTTCTTTTTGCCGCTCTTCATTCTTTAAAAATAGGTGTTCAGCTGGTCAACCCATTCCCCGAGCTTGTTTTGGTGGGCTTCAATATGGTCGTCCAAATGCTGGGCATATTTTCCCGCCTGGCTGTAGCTGTACACATCTGTCAGCGTTTGTTTCATATCATTTGCGACAGCCGGATTGACGAGCAATGATTTGACCAGCCTTTCCAATTGTTCACATTCCGAAACAGATCCGCAGCAGTCTGTTTGATGATCGTACAAAATATCCGTTAATAAGGTTAACTGGTCGCGATGGCTGAGTGCCAAGTGGAACACATCCTTCACTAGAGATATGCAGCTGTTGACATGTGCATGAAGGCCTTGCACCGGTACCTCCATACATACTCTATTGTTTAACCTGTCTCTTTTTTTATGCAGATAGGCCAGGCTTTTGCCAAAAAATATAAGTTGGGGTGTTTTTATGAGATTACGGAATAAGCCGTGGGCGGAAGAAAAATTAAAAAAGTACCCGCAATTCGTCGTACCTGACCCGGAAAAATGGCGCGGCCATTGGCAGGCGCTGTTTGGAAACGGCAACCCGCTCCATATTGAAATCGGAACAGGGAAAGGCCGGTTTATTTCTGAAATGGCGGAACAGCATCCCGAAATCAATTTTCTCGGGATCGAAAAACAGCCGAGCGTGATCGTGTCTGCACTCGATAAACTGATTGAAAAAAACCGCCCGAATGTAAAATTGTTAAATGTGGACGGTGCAAAGCTGCGGGAATTTTTTGCAAAAGGCGATGTCGAACAGATTTATTTGAATTTTTCCGACCCGTGGCCAAAAAAACGCCATGAAAAACGGCGACTCACATACCGCACTTTTTTGCAGCTGTATGAAGACATTTTGGCGGACGGCGGGGAAATTCATTTAAAAACGGACAACCAAGGTCTGTTTGAATACTCGCTGCAAAGTTTTTCGGAATATGGCCTGCAGTTAAAAAATATCAGCCTTGATTTGCATCGCAGTGATTTTTCCGGCAATGTCATGACAGAATATGAAGAAAAGTTTTCCGCACAAGGGCAGCGCATTTACCGCTGTGAGGCAAAATACCGCAACGCGCCCGGCGCACTGCAAGGATAATGGCAGTGCGGGGCGCTTTTTTTTGCATCGTGCACCAGACATGGAAAAACGGGAACGGGATTTCTAATTTTTTGCTACGCAGAACAGTTGGGAAAAACAGGACCGGTATTTTCGATTTTTGCAAAGCGAAGCAGGCAGGGAAAATGGGAGTGGCATTTTCCTTTTTTGCAAGTCGGAACAGCTGGGAAAAAAGGGGTCAGCATTTTCAATTTTTGCAAAGCGGAACAGGCTGAGAAAAACGGGACCGGTATTTTCGATTTTTTGCAAGGAGGGACAGGCTGGGGAAAACGCAACAGCATTTTCAGTTTTTTACATTACGGAACAGGCTGGGGAAAAAGGGAACGGCATTTTCAATTTTTTGCATTACAGAATTGGCGGGGAAACACCACAGGGCAAAGCGGACAGGCAGGATCGCCTTTTTTACAACGCGACACAGGCAGGAAAAATGGGAAATGGTGGCGAATATAATGAATTGAAACCGATTACAGGAGGGAGAAGAATGGAACATTTAACAGTCGGTGAAATGACACTTTACTGGCTCGATGGTGGCGTCACGCATCTGGATGGCGGTGCCATGTTTGGCGTTGTTCCGAAACCGCTCTGGTCGCGGAAATATCCATATAATGAAAAAAACCAGATTGAACTTCGGACAGACCCGATCTTTTTTCAGCTGTACGGGAAAAACATTCTCATTGAGTCCGGGATTGGCAACGGAAAACTGACAGACAAGCAGAAGCGGAATTACGGCGTCACAGAGGAGTCGCAGATCGACCGTTCATTAAGCGCATTCGGGTTGACACGGGAGGATATCGACATTGTGCTCATGACGCATTTGCATTTTGACCATGCATGCGGCTTGACCATGCCAGATGATACAAATGGATATGTCCCTTCATTTCCAAATGCCGCCATCTATGTATCTGAAACGGAATGGGACGAAATGCGTCACCCGAATATCCGTTCAAAAAGCACGTATTGGAAGGAAAACTGGGAAGCAATCCAGCATCAGGTGCAAACGTTTAAAGAAGAGGTTACCATTGAAGGCAAAGTCCGGATGGTACATACAGGCGGGCACAGTGACGGGCATGCGATTGTAATGGCGGAGTCCGGCGGCGAGAAATGGATCCATATGGCAGATCTTTTGCCGACGCACGCGCACCGCAACCCGCTTTGGGTGATGGCTTATGATGATTACCCGATGACCTCCATTTTTCAAAAACAGAAATGGATTGAAGAGGCGATCCGGGACAATGCCTGGTTTGTATTTTACCACGACGCTGTCTACCGGGCGCTGAAGTGGGATACGGACGGGAATATGATAGAAAAAGTGGAACGTGAAAAAATGCCCGTATAAAGTGGTAAAAAACGGTGAACAAAAGGTCCACCGTTTTTTACTGCCGCGTATGGGAAAAGATCCGTGCCGATTTTTGCATGGCATAAACCCCTGCGGCTTTCCTGCTAAACCGACCCGGTAACGAGAACGCGCCGTTTTAAATTTCACATCGAAATGCATCTTATCCTGTTAAATGAACAACCATCCAGCAAAGGGCCGGCTTAAAAATGTGAGGAAGCGCGGGATTTACATGGAGTGCGTCTACGTTAAGGAAGCACGGAAAAAAGATGGGCCTTTCTTCACCTAGAGCCTGTCTACATTAAGAAAGCAAGCAAAAACAAGGCGCTTTCTTAATCTAGAGCCTGTCTACGCTAAGGAAACGCGAAAAATTGAGGATCTTCCTTAACCTAGAGTGCGTCTACGTTAAGAAAGCGCGGAAAAAAGACGGCCTTTCTTTACATAGAGGGCGTTTACGTTAAGGAAGCAAGCAAAAACGAGGCTCTTGCTTTACATAGAGGGCGTCTACATTAAGGAAGGATGGAAAAACGAAGGCCTTTCTTAACATAGAACCCGTCTATGTTAAGGAAGCGCGGAAAAACGAAGGTCTTTCTTCACATAGAGTGCGTCTACGTTAAGGAAGCATGGAAAAAAGATGGCCTTTCTTTACATAGATCCTGTCTACATTAAGAAAGCAAGCAAAAACAAGGCGCTTTCTTAATCTAGAGCCCGTCTACGTTAAGGAAGCACGGAAAAACGAAGGTCTTTCTTCACATAGAGCCCGTCTACGTTAAGGAAGCGCGGAAAATTGAGGGTCTTCCTTAACCTAGAGGGCGTCTACGTTAAGAAAGCGCGGAAAAAAGACGGCCTTCCTTCACATAGGGCGCGTCTACGTGAAGGAAGCACGCAAAAATGAGGTTCTTCCTTCACCTAGAGGGCGTCTACGTGAAGGAAGCGCGCAAAAACGAAAGCCTTTTTTCACCTAGAGCCCGTCTACGTTAAGGAAGCGCGAAAAATTGAGGATCTCCCTTCACATAGGGCGCGTCTGCTTTCCAATAAAATATTCCGAAGGGTGCCAGTTTAAAAATAGCAGTAGCTTATCCTGCTTTCCCGCATAGAGCCGGCAAGAAAAGCCAGCCCTAAGCCGGGATCTCCGAAACAGAGCCGGTTACCATTCAGCAAAATCCTGTAGAGCTGGCGAGAAAAGCCAGCCTTAAAGGATTCTGCTTTTCCAGCCATCCGGCACAAGCCGGTTTAAAACGGATTTGCTTTTCTGTTAAATCGGATAGACATCGAGGACGGTACCGGTTTTGGCGTCGGCAATAAATTCGTACTGCTTCTTCTCTCCGTCTTTTGTAAGCGAAACCCCGCCCTTATAGACCCTCGTTTTAAACGGGTACTTTTCATAATCTTCCTCTGTCATTTGAATCCAGGAACCGTCAATCGGACCGTTTTCTTTAAACGCTTTCTTAACTTTTGCAAGAACGGTTTCGGCGGATACGCTAACAGTACGGTGCAATGTTTCATTGACGGCATACCCGGCGGCTGCACCCACAGCGATACCGGCGATAAAAGTTTTCCAATTCATCTTTCTCCTATCCTTTCCTCTGCAATTAATCAGAATAAATCGGTGCTCCCCCTCATTATATACTTTCAAGGCGGTAACCGAAAATGAATTCACTTACAAAAGTACAAAATGAAGTGAAAATCTGGCAAGAAAACCACCCATTATGTAAAATAAACCTTGTACATACGGTATGATAAAAAAATACAGAAACGAGGAGTAAAAAGCATGGAACAAGAAACGCTCGATTTATTTAAAACGCTGACTGAACTGCCAGGCGCACCGGGTAACGAGTCGGCCGTCCGCCAGTTTATGAAGCAGGAGTTGCAAAAATATTCGGATGAAATCATACAAGATCATCTCGGCAGCGTCTTTGGCGTAAGACGTGATCAGGAAGACGGGCCAACCGTGATGGTGGCAGGGCATATGGATGAAGTTGGATTTATGGTTACATCCATCACTGAAAATGGCATGATCCGCTTTCAAACACTAGGGGGCTGGTGGAGCCAGGTGTTGCTGGCTCAACGCGTACAAATTTATACGGATAACGGTCCTGTCATCGGTGTTGTTGGTTCAATTCCGCCACATTTATTGGATGAAAATCAGAAATCCAAACCAATGGACATTAAAAATATGCTGATTGATATCGGCGCAGATGACCGTGAAGATGCTGAAAAAATCGGGATTCGCCCGGGCCAGCCCATCTTGCCGGTTTGCCCGTTCACCCCAATGGCCAATCAAAAGAAAATTCTTGCTAAAGCTTGGGATAACCGCTACGGCTGCGGCCTCTCCATCGAATTGTTAAAAGAACTGCAGGGTGTAAAACTTCCGAACACGCTTTATTCGGGCGCTACGGTTATGGAGGAAGTCGGGACGCGCGGTGCACAGACAGCAGCCAATATGATTAAGCCGGATATTTTCTTTGCCCTGGATGCTAGTCCCGCCAATGATGCGTCCGGCGATAAAGAACAATTCGGGCAGCTTGGAAAAGGCGCATTGCTGCGGATTTACGACCGGACGATGGTGACACATAAAGGCATGCGCGAGTTTGTTCTCGACACAGCCGAGAGCAATGATATCCGCTACCAGTATTTCGTAGCCCCGAATGGCGGGACAGATGCCGGCCGCGTTCATACTACCAATGAAGGGATCCCGAGTGCTGTGATTGGGGTTTGCGCCCGCTATATCCATACGCATGCCGCGATCCTTCATGTCGATGACTATGCGGCAGCCAAGGCCTTGATCGTGAAATTGGTACAGGCCTGTGACCGTTCAACCGTTGATGCGATCCGCAGTAAATAATAAAGAAATATTCGATTTTCCTGAGGCAAAAATGCCCGAAATACAGAGGTGAAAGAATTTGATGATTGCAATTGGTTCGACCAATCCGGCAAAAGTGTCGGCTGTCCGGAAAGCCTTTGAAGTGCTTGACGGGCAGAAAATGGAATTTGTGGCTGCAGGTGTGCCATCCGGCGTAAAAGAACAGCCTTTTTCCGACGAAGAAACGCTGCAAGGGGCCATTAACCGCTCGAGGGCGGTCCTGGCAGCAAAAAATGCGGATATTGGTATTGGTCTTGAAGGTGGCGTGGTGGAAACCCCGCATGGCTTGTTTCTCTGCAACTGGGGTGCACTTGTCGTGGAAGGAGAAGAACCCTTCATCGCCGGCGGAGCAAGGATTCCGCTTCCGGAAGAAATCGCGGTTCGTTTGCGGGCAGGCGAAGAACTCGGACCTGTAATGGAAAACTATGCAAAAAAAGAAAACGTCCGCAAAAAAGAAGGCGCAATCGGTGTCTTCACCAATGAACTCGTCACGCGCGGCGACATGTTCACCCATATTACAAAGATGCTTTTGGGACAGTTTCTGTATCAGAAAAGAGTTGAAAAATAAGTAAATATTTCAATATCCAAAAGATATCTCAAGGCTTTTAAATTCAGTAACGAAAATCTTTGCTGGTCAAGTACTGGCGATTTAAAATTGTAGAAGCGTGTTAATATGGAAGGGAGGAGGCATTGAAATGAAAAAAGTTAGTTTGCTCGTATTGGTTGTTGTTCTGATTGTGATTGGTGGGTTCTTTATATTTCATCACAATCAAAGTCAAAACGTATCAAGTGATCGAAGTCATCCTGAAACAAACTCCTCCACGCAGCCTAAAGATAAAGCACAAAAAAGGGACACAAGTAAGAATGAAGCAGATAATTCAGCTTCCGGTTCAACCACAACGGGAAGTGATGATCAGAAAAGTTCTGCAGGTCAGGTAGAAGAAAACAGCTCCTCATCAGCATCAAACCAGTCTGACAATTCAAAATCAGACCAACCAACATCAGGAAATTCATCGGCATCGGAAAATACAACAAAGAATCATGAAGGAACATCGAACAAAGGCACAAGTTCCAATTCCAATACCGATAAGACCAATCAGGCTGTAAACCGGCCGAACGGCGCCTGGGTAACAACGTTCGAGAAAGAATTATATAAAGGTTATCACGTCACGCCCAGTCACTATAAGTATATTGGCAACGGTAATTGGGAAGTTTGGGTAAAAGAAGTGAATACCGGTGAATACCCCTATGTAACGGTGAATCAAAAGACAGGGGATTTTCATGGCTAATCGTTCCAGATGGCCTTATTGGTTAAGAGTCCTTCAAATTAAAACTATATTTCATTTCATCGGAATATTTAGAAGCATGGTTATAAAGTCAATGATTGAAGAATCAAGATGCAGCGTATCATTCATGGGAGTCCCCCCTTGGGTATCGATTAAGAGTCCGTTTTTGCTCTGAAGCTTTGGACACCCTATCATACCAGGGGGCTCTTTTTGTGCAAACACCAAATTTCTTTGATTACAGGAATGCTTATTATTGTTTAACTTCCCGCTACTGTGTGATTTGAGTCTTTTTAATGTTAAAAAAGATGTGGATATTAGAAGGAAAATGGGAATCTCTGGCGAATATGATGATTCGTATCCTACTTTAAAGAGGAGATTTAACTATGGATTTATTAGTCTTTTTTAAAGTAATTACGGGGATTATTCTATTGGTTCTTACAATCTTTATAATTAGAAAATTACAAAACAATCGAGTGGATGATTATGACAAATATGATAGTTTACTATTATTTTTACTCGTATTCGATTTAATTGTGTTGCCTATTTGGGGATATTTCTTATCTAAATAATTCATTCACTTCAACATTTAGCAGGACTAAAAATCCAGCAACATACGAGAATTTTCAAAGATAAGCTTTTAAGGAGGGCTATCTATTGAATACTTCACCTTCGCTAGTTAAATCAAATAAAAATTTCTTATTATTTTGGTCAGGACAAACTGTTTCGATGTTTGGTTCTCAAGTTACAATTGTCGGACTACCTTTAACTGCAGTCTATTTATTAAAGGCTAATTCATTTGAAATGGGGTTATTCCAAGCCTGTGCAACCATTCCATTTTTTTTTATTTAGTTTAATTGCCGGGGCTTGGATTGATCAAAGTAATAAACGTTCGATATTGCTCGTTACAAATTTATTAACTGGACTTTGTCTTTTAGTTATTCCCATTTTTGCCTTTCTTAATGCCCTCAATTTTTACGTTTTTTACATCGTTGTTTTTTTATCTGCTACGTTCTCCATGATGTTTGAACTTGCCTATCTTTCTTTTGTTCCCATTATTGTTTCAAGGGAAGATTTGTACAGAGCAAATAGGAATTTAGAAGTTAGCCGTTCTTTATCCCAAATTTTTGGTCAAAGCATTGCAGGATTTTTAATCAATATTTTATCTGCTCCCATTTCTATCATGATCGATTCAATATCTTATTTTATTTCATTATTTTTTATGTGGAAAATAAAAATGAATGAAAAGAGAGAGACAGTTACAGAAAACATAAATATATTTAAAAGAATTTTAAAGGGACTAAAAGTATTAATAAATAGCCGAATTCTTTTATCTATCTCCATATCTACGGCTATTTTAAATTTTTGCAGAACTGCTTTTGAAACCATTTACATACTATACATAGTAAGGAATGTTGGAATGCACGCATCGCAAATTGGATTAATCTATGGGTTAGGAAGTATTGGAGGGATAATAGGGGCTTACTTTTCTGAATTTATTTCAAAAAAGATGGGTATTGGGATATCGATCATTGGTGCTACCGTTTTAATCGGAGTTGGGGGAATCATTGTTTTTACACCCTACTTTCACTCTAAAACCATCGCTTTAATCTTACTTACTTTAGGACAGATGCTATCCGGATTTGGAAACATGCTCTATTTTGTAAGCCAGGTCAGTTTAAGACAGGCTATTACGCCATTAAAAATTTTAGGTAGCGTAAATGCAAGTAATCGGTTTATAACAAGGGGAGCGATGCCACTGGGGGCGTCATTGGAGGCGTTCTTGGCTCGTATTTAGGGCTTGCTGAATAAGCAAAAGTTCCAGATTTGACAAGGATTTTGGCTACTTTTGTCGAATATAAAGTGTAAGGATTTCAAAGGAAACACGTAAAAAAC
>NZ_CALPDC010000013.1:0-70487 GCF_943193165.1 Weizmannia agrestimuris | reverse complement strand
GCCATTTTTACGACATAGAGCCAACAAAATTTCCAATTCACTTGTTTTTAACCCTTGACATCACACCGTAGGACTTTATTCCATTAAATCATATATTCGATATACCGTAAAAATTTCCTGCTTTTTCTGGTAATTCCTGCCATAAACTTTTCACATTTGCAAAAACCGCTATCCCTTCAGCCTGTAAGCCTTATCAATCATTTGCATATATTTTTCCGGGTATAAAGCCCTATGAAAAAGAGACTAAAAGGTACGATAAAAGAAATAGTGATAACCGCTATGAAAATGAACAAAAGGAGTTGCCCTGTCATGCGAAAGATGGTAGAGAAACATGTACGGTGGAACATGAAAGCGAAATTGATGGTTTCGATCCTCGCAATCCTGCTCGTTCCATCTGTACTGATCGGATATTTTTCAATCAAATCAGCAGGAAGTGAAGTCCAATCGCAAATGCTGAATGCCGCCACGGAAAATGTCAATCTGTTGCAGAATATCATCCATGATGCGATCCAGCCGCGCATGGACGATGTGGATTATTTTTCTAAAAAAATTTCGGCCGAAACGGAAAAAAAGCCGTCCGAAATCAAGACGATGTTCAGCCAATATGCAAATCTGCATAACAATGTCTTGAATGTTTACGTTGGGACAGCTTCCGGGAAAATGATGATCGAACCGAATGGCAACTTGCCTGCAGGTTATGATCCAAGGCAAAGGCCGTGGTATAAGGAAGCGATGGAACAGCCCGGAAAAGCGGTTGTGACGGCCCCGTACCAGGACGCGACCACGGGGGAAACGATTGTCACCATTGCCAAAACGACGCAAGACAGCTCCGGGGTGGTCGCAGTTGACCTGAAAATGAGCGCGGTCCAAAAAATGGCGAAAGAAATCAAAATCGGGAAAAACGGGTATGCGGTGCTTGTAGACCCGGCGCGCCGCATCGTCGTGATGCCGGGAAGAAAACCGGGGGCGTATGCAAAAGAAAAAGTGTATGATACCGTATTTAACCATGTTTCCGGACACACTTCCTATACGTATCAGGGGAAGGAAAAAGTGATGGTTTATACAACCGACAGCCTGACGGGTTGGAAAATTGCAGGGACAATGTATGCCGATGAGGTCGGCAAAGCTGTACAGCCGATCATTGACCGGATGATTCTTGTCATCGTCATTTTTCTCGTTCTCGGTACGGTATTAGCCTATTTTGTCATCCGTTCTGTGACACGGCCGATTAACCGCCTGAAAGAAGCAGCGTTAAAAATTTCCTCCGGGGACTTAACAGAGGAAATAGATATCCGGAAAAAAGATGAAGTCGGTGAACTGGCTGTAAGTTTTAAAAAAATGCAGGACAGCCTGCGCGATCTTCTCGACCAGGTTGATAAAAGCGCGGAGATGGTCGTTTCCTCTTCAGAAGAGCTGAAGGCAAACGCGGAAAATACAACACAAGCAAGCCATGAAATCAACTCCGCTGCTGCCCAGATTGCAAGCGGTGCAGAAACACAGACGAACGGCACGGAAAACAGCGCCCAGGCGATGAGTGAAATTGCAAAAGCAATGGAAAAAGTAACCGACAGCACGATGGCGATTTCCAGCTTGTCCAATGCCACGCTCGAACATGCGAAACAAGGCGGCGAGGCTGTCCGTGAGACGGTCGCGCAAATGAAGTCCATTGCCGGTTCTGTCGCGCAATCCAACGCAAAAATCCAGGCACTCTTTGAAAATTCGAAGCAAATCAGCCAGATTACAGAAGTGATAAAAGGCATTGCGGCTCAGACGAATTTGCTTGCTTTAAATGCAGCGATTGAAGCGGCAAGAGCGGGCGAGCACGGAAAAGGGTTTGCGGTCGTGGCAGACGAAATCCGGAAACTGGCCGACCAGTCGCAAAACTCAACAAAAGAAATTGAAAAGCTGATTACGCAAATCCAGCATGATACGGAAGATTCCGTCCGCGAGATGGAACAAGTGTCCAAAGATGTGGAAACCGGCGTGTCACGTTCCAAAGATTCGATCGGAAAATTTGACACGATCATGAACGGGATGAAAGAGATCACACCGCAAGTGGAAGAAATGGCGGCGATCTCGGAAGAAATTTCCGCCTCCGTCCAGGAAGTGACCTCGACTGCGAACGAACTTGCCCAAATTGCTGAAGAAAATGCGGCGGCAACCGAAGAAATGGCCGCTTCCATTGAAAGCCACCTTAAGTCGATGGATGACATCAGCGATTCGGCAAGAGCATTGTCCTATCTGTCGGAATACTTACAGGAGATTGTGAAGAAATATAAGTTTTAAAGAAGAAGCGCCCAAAGCAGAAATCCCGGCTTTGGGTGCTTTTTTGGTTGGCGCCTTTTATAGGTTTAGCCAAAAATGGGAATAGAGATCCAAAAATTTTTGGGAGTGAATTTTGCTCCTCCCCACGACACACCGTGACGGTTGGCACGCGAGAAACCGATGGAGCAGCGGCCACTTTGCAAAAGGGCTTTAGGACGCCGGCAAAAAGTTTTCGGTGACAATGGCTCCGGCGTCCATTAAAATAAAACTAGGAAGATGATGAACAAATTTTTTGAAAAAGGAAATTCCCTTATGGAGGAGAGAAAAGCATGCATACATATGTCAATTGGCCTGATGTGGTATTTCAGTTGGGCTGGCTCATTTTTCTCTGTGCCGCCGGATTTGCTATTTATAAAATCATAAAAATCAGGAAAATGAAGAATCAGCATTTGAAAAAATAGTCAGGAACGGCTCTGAGCCTCTCCGGAGAAAGGGTTACATTACGGGCAAAAAACGGGAGGAAATGGGATGGAACTCACAAAGGAACAATTTAAGGCCGATTTCGAAAGAATGCTGTCGGACTACTTCACAATGGATGTGGAAAAATCTGATTTGACAGAGCAGTATGTTACACTCGGAAAATTGATCGGTTCTTATGCAGCAAAAGAATGGCGGAACACGAATCAGCGCTACTTGGAAAAAGGGGAAAAACAAGTTTACTATTTTTCAATGGAATTTTTGCTTGGCAGGATGTTGAAAAGTAATTTGTTCAACCTCGGAATTCTCGATACGGTCCGGGCGGGGCTTAAAGAAATGGGGATGGACCTGGAAGCGTTGGAACAGGTGGAACTGGATGCCGGACTGGGAAACGGCGGTCTTGGCCGGCTGGCAGCTTGTTTCATCGATTCAATGGCGACACATGCGATCCCCGGGCACGGGAACGGCATCCGTTTTAAGTACGGGCTTTTCAGGCAAAAATTTGTCAACGGCTACCAGGTTGAACTGCCTGAAAACTGGCTGCGAAACGGCAATGTGTGGGAGACACGCCGGCTGAACAAGGCGGTAAATGTGCGGTTTTACGGCAACGTCCGGCTTGAGAAAGATGCATCGGGGCATTTTGTTCCCCATTATGAAAATGAGGAAATTGTACTTGCCGTGCCGTATGATACCCCGGTAATCGGTTACGGGGACAATACGGTCAACACTTTAAGATTATGGTCGGCGGAAATGCCGCTTGAGGATGCGAACACGGAGTACCATGCTTTTATTCAGCAGCAAAGCCGGATCGAAAGCATTTCGGAAGTGCTGTATCCTGACGATTCCAATTATGAAGGGCGTCTGTTACGTTTGAAACAGGAATATTTTTTCGTCTCAGCAGGCATTCAAAGCATTATCCGCACCTATAAAAAACGCGGCCTGCCGATGTCCAATCTCGCCGAAAAAGTCGCCATCCACATCAATGATACACACCCGGCATTATGTGTCCCTGAACTAATGCGTATTTTGATGGACGAGGAAGGCATGGACTGGGAACCGGCCTGGGACGTTACGGTAAAAGTGCTCAGCTATACCAACCATACCATTATGTCCGAAGCGCTCGAAAGTTGGCCGACAGATATGATGGCACAGCTTTTGCCGCGCATTTATCAAATTATTTGCGAGATTGACCGCCGCTATGCCGAGGACATGGCCCGTTTATATGACTGGGATATGATTGAGCGGACGAGGGTAATTTCGGGCGGGAGCGTGAAGATGGCGCACCTGGCAATCATTGGCAGCCATAGCATCAACGGGGTGGCAAAGCTCCATACGAATATTTTGAAAGAAAAAGTGCTTCGTGACTTCTATCACATTTTCCCGTCCAGATTTAATAATAAAACAAACGGCATTACTCACCGGCGCTGGCTGCTGCTTTCCAACGAACCGCTGCGCAGTTTTATTGACAGCAAAATCGGCAAGGAGTGGGCGACAAAGCCGACAGACCTGAAAATGCTGGAGCCTTTTCGCCGGGATGAAAGCGTCCTGCGGCAACTTGCGGAAATCAAACAAATCAATAAGCAGCGGCTGGCAGACTATATTAGGAAAAGGACAGGGCTCACCGTCCGGACAGATGCCATTTTTGATGTGCAGGTCAAACGTTTCCATGCTTATAAAAGGCAGCTTTTGAATCTTTTGCATATTTTAAGCTTGTATTTTAAATTAAAGGATGATCCGGGAGCAGATATTTACCCGCGCGTTTTCATCTTTGGCGGCAAAGCGGCACCGAGCTACACTTACGCCAAGGAAATCATTAAGTTGATAAACGCCGCAGCGGATCTCATTAACCATGACCCGGCAGTCAGGGATATGCTGAAGATCGTTTTTATCGAAAATTACGGTGTGTCGCTGGCCGAGCGGATCATCCCTGCGGCTGACGTCAGCGAACAGATTTCCCTCGCATCCAAAGAAGCCTCCGGGACGAGCAATATGAAATTTATGCTCAATGGTGCGGTCACATTGGCCACGCTGGACGGTGCAAATGTGGAAATCCGCGACCTCGTGGGGGAAGACAATATTATCCTTTTCGGGCTGACCGATCAGGAAGTTTTCCAATATTACCATGACCGGTCTTATCATTCCTATGATTATTATAAAAACAATCCGGTGCTGCACCGTGTGCTTGATGCGCTGATTGACGGCTCGATTCCCGGTGTGCAGGCGGAAGGGCGGGACATCTTTGATTCCCTCATTAAATATGGTGATGAGTTTTTTGTTTTAAGAGATTTCGAGGATTACGCGCTGGCGCAGAAAAAAGTGGACATGCTGTACCGCGATCCGCTCAAATGGCAGGAGATGGCATTGATCAATATCGCCAATGCCGGTGTATTTTCATCGGATTATACAGTGCTCAGATATGCAGCTGAAATTTGGAACGTAAATAGCAAAACAAGGCTTTTTTAGTGGATTGTCTCCCATCGCTGTAAGGTACGCGGGTACAGCCCGGTGAAGCGTACGGTGGCAAATAGAAAAGGCCGGCTTGCTGTATATTGCCAGGAATCCTCCCGCTAAAAGCAGCCGGCAAGGACCGGGCCGCTCACTTATGGGGGAACCGGGCATCCAGCAGCATAAGCCGTTTTCCGGACGGGAGAAAAAGGGGGTGAAATTTCGTCTGAATCTTTGCTTTTTTTGCAGGGAAATATGCCGGCTTGGCGAATATCATTCAATAGATTTCCGACAGGAGGGGGAGACGCGTGAAAAACATTTATTTTTTTACCGGTTTTCCTGGTTTTATCGCTTCGTCGCTGATCAGGCGGATGGCACAATTGGATTATCCGGCCGGGCACATTTATTTGCTTGTGCTTCCGGCGATGCGCCAAAAAGCAGAGGCGGAGATCAGGGAAATTTGCAAGGAAGCGGAAAACATTTCGGAGGAACAGTTCACCGTCATTGAAGGGGATATTACAAAAGAAGGGCTCTCGATTGAAGATGGGATGCGCTTCAAGCTGGCAGAAGAAGTAACCCATGTGTTCCACCTTGCCGCCATTTACGATCTTGCGGTGAAACGGGACATCGCCTGGCGGGTGAATGTAACGGGAACAGAGAACGTAAACCAGTGGGTAAAAACGCTTAAAGCCTTAAAACGGTATGTGTATTTCAGCACCGCCTACGTGTCGGGGAAAAGGGAAGGGCGCATTTACGAACATGAACTCGACATGGGGCAGACGTTTAAAAACCATTATGAGGAGACGAAATTTGAAGCGGAAAAGCGCGTCCGCGGCATCATGGGCGATGTGCCGGTTACGGTTATCCGCCCTGGGATTGTAAAAGGGCATTCAAAGACCGGCGAAACCATTAAATTTGACGGCATTTATTTTCTTTCGAATACGCTTACAAAATTTAAAATTTTTCCCGTGATTCCGTATTTCGGCGAGGGCACGGCGGAAGGAAATTTTGTCCCGGTCGATTACATTTTTGATGCCACCCTTTATCTTGCCCATGCACATGCCGAGACGGGAAAAACGTATCACCTTACCGACCCGCATTCGTACCGCATGCGCGAATTGTACAAAATGGTCATGGAAGCGTATCTCGGAAGAAAACCGCACGGGACCATCCCGCTATCGGTAATGGAATGGCTGTTTTCTATTAAGGCTTTCCGGAAATGGCTGAATGCGGAGCGGGAAGCCCTTGAATATTTTACATGCAAGGCAGAATATGACTGTAGCACGGCCCAAAAAGATTTGGAGGGGTCCGGGATTTCCTGCCCGGATTTCAAAGAGACATTGCCGGCAATGGTCCGTTTTTATGAGGCGCACAAAGATGACCGCGATAAGCAGCTGAAGATTGTTTAAAGAGAGGATTCCGTATGAATGCAGAGTCGATTCTGGCAAAACAGCAAGCTTTCTTTTATTCGGAGAAAACAAAGCCGTATGCATTCCGCATTAGGGCGCTTGAGGCGCTGAAAAAAGCTGTTATCCGGCATGAAAGGGCACTGTCGGGTGCGCTCCGGAAAGACTTGAACAAGTCGGCGTTTGATGCGTATGCAACAGAAATCGGCATTCTTCTGAGCGAGCTTTCATTTACATTGAAACATTTGAAAAGATGGATGAAACCGGAGCGGGCAAAAACGCCGCTCACCCATGCCGGTTCAAAAAGCATGATTATACCGGAACCGTACGGCACGGCGCTCATTATTTCGCCATGGAACTTTCCGCTGCAGCTCGCGCTTGTACCACTTGTTGGCGCAGTGGCCGCCGGAAACTGTGCAGTGATCAAGCCGTCGGAATACACGCCGCATACTTCAAAAGCTTTGAAAAAACTGGTGGAAGAAATATTCCCGGAAGATTTTATCGCCGTGATCGAAGGCGGGGTAGAAACGAGCCAGGCGCTTCTTGAACTGCCATTTGAGCCGTTCGGCGGCGTCGGGGCAAGCGGGATGGGCGCTTACCACGGAAAGGAAAGCTTTAATGCCTTCTCCCACCGGAAAAGTGTGTTACGACAAACAACCGTCTTCGACATCCCGTTCCGTTATCCAAATATGAAAAATGGGTTGACAAAAATAAAAAGATTTTTAAAATGAAGATTGACATTTTTTATTTTCAGCATTAAGATAATAATCAATCAATGGCAATGAAGAAGCGTAACCTTTGTGGATTCCGAAGAGAGCCGGTGGGTGGTGCGAACCGGTGATGACATGCAGGCGAATGGGCTTCCGAGCTTCCAAACCGAAACGATTCCGGAGTAGGCTTTGGCGAATGCCTTATCGTTACAAAAGGCAGGTATTACGGTTTTTCCCTGATACCGTCAAAGCCGGGCTGATCAAGCCAATAAAGGTGGCACCGCGGGTTCCCCGTCCTTTACGTGGATTGGGGTCCTCTTTATATTTTTTTTAAAAATGGGAGAGGGATTATACGTTTATTTACCAGTTGATGAAGCAACCACATCTGATTGAAGAAATTAAAGCGGGGACTTTTGATTACCCGGAATCTTTTACTGAAGAAAATAAATGTGCCGTATTGAATGCTATCAAAGGGGAGAACAGTCAAGATTATCGTTTATGGGCCTGATATAAAATGATTAGAATGCGCTTTCTTTTGCTAACTGGTTTATTTTTGTCGTTTATACTTGCTACGTATTTTGTGTTTGTTATTTTTAAGTATCCATACATAGGCATTATTGTCAAAAAGGCGGATCATCAAATCGTGGTGGACAGTGTAGATCCGTACGGGTGGGCTTCTGAACAGTCCATTTACAGGGGGGATGTTATCCGGCTTATTGACGGACGTTCTCCAACAAAAAAGCCATCCGTCCAACATAAGGAGATTATTAGTGACGCTAAGAAAATAACGATAGAACGCGGGAACCAGGATGTACAATATAAAATAGATAATCATCAGCCTGTTACTGGAATGATTTATTATTTTCTTGTTCCATCGGTTTTCTTTTTGGTTTGTTTTTCTTTAGGATGTTTTTTATTTAAATTTCTGGATAAAAACAAGTCAATTCCAGTCCTGATCCTTTTTTTAGCAGTAATCGCCCCCGTATTACTAAATATTAGTGCCAATTCCCGAATCTACAATTGGAGCAGGTATACAGTGGGGATATTTATGTGTATCAGTCTGGTATTGCTGCTACATTTTTTGCGAAATTATTATCATTCCTCATCACGACTGGTTTCAAACCATGTGCTTTCTTTTCTATATTTAGGCGCCGGACTTGTTTTGATAAACCGGGTAATCGCCGCCGATTATCCGCTTGAACTGTTTTTTGTGCCCGTTGTCTTTATCATTCTTATGATCTCTGTTTTTCGATTATATTATCAAACGAAAAACAGTGAGGTGAAAAAATCATTACAGGTGCTTTTTACGGGTATCTTCCTTGCCCTTATGCCATTTGTCACACTTTACGCACTTCCAATCGTCATTTTCAAGGATTCAATCATGCCATGGGAGTGGACAACACCTTTTCTTGTTTTTTTACCAATTACAACGGGCTATTTGGCGCTGACTTATAAAATGATTGATTTGTCCTTTATTATCAACCGGCTGCACTATTATTGCTTGATGAGCCTAATGATAATGTCCGTTATTTTAACGGGAACGCTCGCTTTTGATCCGGGTAAACTGTCGGGCAATATATTTAGGATTACACGCCTGGCTCTGTTCGTTTTTACTGTTATACTGTTGTTTTTATATATAAAAGATTATGTCGAATACCGGTTTAGAAAAATTATGTTTCCAAAACGGCAGGATTTTCAAAT
This sequence comes from Weizmannia agrestimuris, assembly GCF_943193165.1. Taxonomy (NCBI): domain Bacteria; kingdom Bacillati; phylum Bacillota; class Bacilli; order Caryophanales; family Bacillaceae; genus Heyndrickxia; species Weizmannia agrestimuris. The sequence goes on along the minus strand of NZ_CALPDC010000013.1, from coordinate 61,483 downwards.
GAGCTTGAATCGTTTTTGGCAATGGATGAAGTCGGAGCATAAGCTGGCTAATTTAGCCTTTATTTTGAAACGGGAAATTGAAAACTTTCTGCCAGCTAAGGAAGTTACTTTAGTAAAGGTCGATCAGAATGGGAAAGCTATTTCTTTACTCGACAATACTAAAGTGAATGTGACACATCACTCGATGACGAATGAATGTACAGAACGTCTTCAGATGGATGTGCACGGGTTTAAAATCAACTTGTATCATGACAAAAGCGGCACGATCTTTTTATATGGGCGTTGGAAAATGCGAAGAAAGCTCAATCCCGATGAAAAGATTTGGCTTGAGACGCTTTTAAACTATGCACAGGTTGTGATTGAGAATCAGGACAAGGCTGAAGACCTTATCGCTTTATTAAGCTTGGAAAAAGACCGGGATTTGTTGCCGCATACAGTAAAAAAAGCAATTTTTAACATTTCAGAGCGCGAACGCAAGCAATTGTCGAGGGATCTACACGACACGATCATACAAGAGCTGCTGGCACTGGCGAGGGATGTCGATATCAAAAGGGCCGGTTGTGCTGATCCATTTGTTATTGACATGCTGTCCGAAATTCGGGAGGAAATTTTAAATAACATTAAAACATTGCGGGAAATTATACATCATTTACATCCGGAATTTATTCACAAAATGGGCTTGCCCCTTGCTCTGAATCAATTATGCCTTCAAGTACAAAAACAATCATCATTTGCTTTACATATGCATATCGATCAGCATTTTACAATTTTTGATCGTGAACTGGAAATCAACATGTATCGTATTGTCCAAGAGCTTTTAAACAACGCGATCAAGCATTCCCAAGCAGAGCATGTAAGCTTAATTTTGGCTGAAGAAAGCACGAGGTATATTCTTCTTTACGATGATGATGGGATTGGGATAGACAAAGATGTACTCAAACCCCAGCATCATTTCAGCACAATGGGATGGCCAGGTTTAAACGGGCGCGTAGCCATTACCGGCGGTCAATTAAACATAGACTCACTTAAAACAGGAAACGGTAGGAAAGGGCTTCATTTAGAAATTGTCTGGCCAATCAACCGAGGTTTATAAATAGCCAGTTTTACAAGGAGGAGTATAATGATGGCGTCCATACTTGTCATTGATGATCATCGTTTAGTGGCAAGCGGTACGAAGAGTTTGCTGCAAAACGCTGGATTTGAAGCGGAAGCCATTTTTTCTGCTGATTATTTAAAAGAAAAGATAGAGAGTGCGAATTATGATGTTTTTCTTATTGACTGGAGTTTTCCTGAAGTGAACGGTCTGGAAATATCAAAAAAAATAATCAAATTACAGCCGCAAGCTAAAATTATTATTTATACGGGTTTTGATTCAGAACTTGCTATTGTGTTGGATCAATTAATTGAAGAAGGCATTTCCGGGATTATCAGTAAAACGGCCTCAGTGAATACATTAATTAACGCTGTCCATGCCGTTATCAGTGGATATAGCATTTTTCCAAATACCCTTGTGAAAGAGTCTGTTTACACCCTCCGGTTGAAAAAGGAAACTGAAAATCTGTTTAGTGAAAGAGAAATAGAAATTATTGAGTGTTTAATTGACGGTGATACGAACAAGGAAATTGCTGCTAAACTTTACATCACTCAACGTTCTGTAGAGTATCAGCTGCGCTCCATTTATAAAAAATTGGGCATTCATTCCAGAGAACAAGTGGCGGATAGAGTAAAAGAAATGAGGATTATTTCGCCTGATTCATATAAAATTCATGGATAGAGCGGATTTGCAAAGAATTCCGCTTTTTTGGTATTAGCCACCAATGTTTGGGCAGCAGCTGTCCACTTTTTTTCGGTGTTACCACACAAAAATTTCGGTGATACCCCGCAAAGATTTCGGTCATGCCACACAAAAATTTCGGTGACAATGGCTCTTTTGTCAATTAAAATAAACGTGTCATTTTTTAGGCACTTTTTTGACAATTAAGGATCCCCTCAGTGCAAAGTAAATTAGGTCATTTGTACTGTGTGTTGGTGATGTCTTTTTTTATATCAAATTTGATTGGAGGATGAAAAGTTGATCGAAGCCAAGGACATCTCCGTTTCAATTGGAGGAGTACCCGTGCTGCATGCTGAGTCAGTACGTTGCAATTCCGGAACCATGACAGCTCTCGTTGGTCCCAGTGGGTGTGGGAAAACCACACTTCTGCACTGCCTTGGGTTGTTGCTCCCGGTGGATCAAGGCCAGATTTTATTTAATGGAAAAGATGTTACAAAGTACAATTCATCGGCACGACGCAAATTTTGGTGTGATCACGCAGCCTTCATACTTCAAGATTACGGAATCATGGATGAGGAGTCGATTGCTTTCAATGTAACCATGCATGCAAGTATGTTTGGTCGGCGTTTCAGGGGAAATCGCGAACGCTTGGCGAAGGTACTTGAGCAAACAGGTTTACAGGGCCGGGAAAAGGAGCTGGCCGGTCACCTAAGCGGAGGAGAAAAACAGCGATTAGCTTTAGCGCGTGCTGTTTACAAGGATGCGGAGCTTCTATTTGTTGATGAGCCTACTGCTTCTCTTGACGCAGTCAATCGGAAAAAAGTCTTCCATTTGTTGGTAAAATTTGCTCTGAGTGGTCGTACAGTGATTGTGTCAACGCACGATTCCGAGATGATTAACGCATGTGGTGCCAAATATGAAGTCGGTTCTAACAGTTCATTACATAATCCGTCTTCTACTGATTTAACTGGTAATATGGGAGAAACCTTATGAAGCCGGTTCATAAGAAAATTATTGGTGTGGTTGTCGGTTTGTTGCTAATAGTGGGAGCGCTTGCGTTACTGAACGGCTGGTTCTCAGGCTCAGAGGACACGCATCCGCCGTGCAATCAGCTGCCGACTGTGTCGAAGGTAGATGAGGCGATTGCTAGCCATCAAAAACTTACTAAGGAGATAAAATCAATAGGGGATGACATTACAGTTGAAGTGGGGAGGCCTTGCTCCAAAGACCAGAACCGGGGACTGGTCATGGTGAAATATGGTACAAAAACTGAGCGTAAAGCGATTGATGATCTTCTCAGCCGTCGAAACGGGTTCGGGGTCCCGGTATATCTGGTGAAGAACTAATGCCTATTTCCACCGTAGGATGACTTTTTACATTAGGAAACAGCATGGCAATAATTCATTTGTTTTTTTAAATATGTTGGCCGAATAACAGTGTGAAGGAAGGAAAGGAATAAATGAAAAAACATGATCTGCTAATCCTCGCTATTACACAGAGGCTCAACAATAATAATAAAAAACATTGGGAAACGGTGAGTCGAGTTTCTGACGTTCATGGAGGGTTTATCTGTGTATAAGCGTATTATCGTGGTGGTTGCGAGTGCCTTGTTTGCACTACTTGCGTTGCTCGCTGCAATTATCACAGGCCTATATGATCGAGACTTTCCACAAGCCATTCATACTGGGAGTAGGATTAGCCTAGACTTTAGCGAATCAAATATTTCCATTACTAAGGCATTTGACACGTTGGAGAAATTAGATCCACGCTGGGGTCTGGGACTAGTCAAGGTTGCACCGGATCTTGAGGGGGATGGCGATGCTCAGATTTTCGTGGCACTTAACAATGAGGGCTACCCCAAGGAATTTACTTGGTTTGGCGGCGAAGGTACAGGTAAGATCGTTGGGAAGGAGAGACTTGCCACTTCTTACCCTGATGGTTTATATTTAGTGACCGGAAAGGAAACCCACTTGAATGAGTTGGTGAACTCGTTAAAGCAATCAGGTGTTAAGGTGAGTCGTACGGATGCGTCAATTTTTCGCAGTCTAGAATTTGTGGTGCGGGAAAGGGGATTTGCTGCTGCTGTTGTTGCAGCTTTTGCGCTAATCGCCGCACTGGCGTTGTTTTGGTTGTCGTTGAGAGCACGCGGGCGAGCGCTCCGTGTTTTAGGTGGATGTCCAACCGTACAAATCCAAATGCAGGATCTATCAGGGTTCGGTGGTGCACTACTGCTTGCGGCGTTAGTCGTGGTGGTGGTTTCAGCAGGCTATGTAGGTATATTTCATGGCTGGATGTACGTAGGTGCCTTTCTCAAAGCTTTAGTAAGTCTACAAGTTGCAATCATCGGTGTATCCCTATTCGTAGCGTTTGTTATGTCGGCTTCTGCCTGGCCGAGCGCCACCATGCTTGCCACCAGACAACCAGCAGTAAAGAGCCTGCGTGTAGCGGCAATTGTGATTCAAATATTAACTTTTCTACTGGTGGTTGCTGCGGCCGGACCCGCATGGTCTACATACAAACACTCTTCAGCTATGGCAGCTGAAATGGCACAGTGGAAGCAATTGGCAGACCAAGTCGCCATTGTATTTGCAACAGATGTTGATGAAATGGACAGCTTGGAACCCCAAATTGGCAAATTAGTAAAAGAAGCTGAATCGCGTGATAAGGTTGCTCTATCTTATACTTTTACCAAAGAAATGGGGTTACCGGCTGATTCTGGAAAGTATTCAGCAGTCTCATTCGTGAACCAGCGTTGGCTCGACCTAGTGACTAAGGGTGCACCACAGTCAGCTGTTAAACCGGTACCTTATCGTAGTATTCCAAAGGGACTCATTCAAATGGTTCGTGAAGAGACTAAACTTCTATCAAGGCATGGTTTTTCTAGGGAATCATTCGGACAGCTTCAGTTTATGCAACCAGTAAAAGGGTTTCAGTTACCAGTGGCCCAAGGAGGTGGGGGCCAAAGTCTTCACTTTGCTGACGATGTCCTGGTCGTTGTTGTGCCATCGATTTATGATGCATTTAACGATTCTACACTAACCTCCATGGCTTCAACTAGTAACATTGTGTTTACCGGTGTGGCTGCTACACAGCAATTGTTAAAAAATCACGGCCTTGATGTGCGCGCGTTACGCGAACACGGCATTCATGGTGAACTTCATATTGCTTACATTGCTGAAGATGGGATTCTTCAAGCGCAGTTTGCAGCGAATGTTGTAAGGTTGCAGAGCTTTGCGCTGATTGCCTTGGTGGTTGCTTTCACTGTCGCAACAGTGATCAGTGCGTTGATTACCGCGATATTACGGGCGAAACATGACTTCCCGCTTCGGTTGGCGGGTCAATCTTGGGCACGGATTTTATGGAATCGTGTGGTCAAGGAATTGCTAATTGGTACCGGCCTTGCGGGCATTGTTGTCATGCTACAAAGGCCAGATGCGATGGAAGCCGTACTTGTGATAGCAGTATATGGATTGCTTGTCGTACCGTTAAGTCATCTTTTTGCTACGCGCTATTGTTTCAATGGTGTTATCAGACGTCGAATTTGATGGCAGTCTCAGACAATTTTATATGAAAAATGTTTAAATGGTCATTTTATTTAATGTGCAATCTGAACTGTTTTCTGTTATATAAACGAAGTTGGTTTCCAACTTTTCATTCTATGAAATATTTTTTGGATTGAGATTTTTGTGGGACTTCTTTCTTTTTAGGGAAATCGCTGGATTATTCTTTTTACTACTATTGTTTCTAGGGTAATAACCATTGTAGAACATAAGGAATAATAAAAGACATTTGAAATTAAAACAAAAATAAGGTACATGCCTGAGGCCAGCAGATAGAGTAAAAAAATGAGGATTATTTCGCTGATTCATATAAAAATCCATGGATAGAGCGGATTCGCACAGAATTCCGCTTTTTTGTATTAGCCATCAATGTTTGGGTAGCATCTGTCCACTTTTTTTCGGTGATACCACACAAATTTTTCGGTAATACCACACAAAGATTTCGGTGACAATGGCTCTAGGGCCTATTAAAATATGAGTATCAGATACATTGATTAGTGTATCTTTCTAAAGTTTTTAATGTCCTTAATAACTGATAAAAAATATCCTTGATTTTCTTATGGGTTGAGGAAAAAGGATTGAAGAATTCAACTATTAACAATATTAAACAATTAATGGAGAGATAAACAAATGAAAAAAGAAATAACATCATCAAATACTTATTGGATTTTTATTTCTTTATTTTTTATAGTAATATTTAATGCTTTTTTTCAATACTGTATTCATCAAAAAGCGCTAAATTTGTTTTGGTCTCAGGTTGATAAAGAAAATCATCTTGGCTCTTCAATTAATGTAATATTTTATGCTGTTCAAAGTTTTACGGTGCTTACGTCAATAGTTGGCATATTAATAGGAGCTTTAGTGGTTGCTTTTTTTGGATTCCTGTTTGGAATTAAAAAAAAGAAAAAAGATTATTTATTAGTTTATTCCCTAACTTCATTATTTCTTTCATTTAAACTTGTCATAGCAGGCATAGTAAATCTGTTTCATGCAAATACAAGCAAAATCTATATTGTTGGAAAGCAGAGTTTTCTTTCACAAATAGCGGATCCTTTTTTATGGTTAAGTACTGTTTTATTTTTCCTTTTAGGAGTTAATATTTTATCAAGCAACAGAAAAAAAGTATTTTATTTAACACTCATTTATTTGCTGATTAAATTTGTAAATATCGGTCTCTCTTATTTTCTAAATTATATAGTTTAATAATGGGGGGCTATTAAACTATATATATAAAAATTAAGATTGGAGTGAAATGTATGGTAAACAGCTTATCTAACAAAAAAAGGGTATTTCTGTTTGTGGTAATTGGGCTGGTACTCGCCACTCTGTCATCGGTTGCGTATATCAGCACACTACAAATCACTATTCATCAAACTGCAGTTTTGCCTGGCAATGCTTACTTAGCAAGCACTCTTGGCATTTCCACCGCCGCAGCAAAGAAGGCTATCGATATTATCGATACTGCTTCAACGATTGCATCAATTATTTCTTTAATTGGTGTTGTTACAGGCGCTGGAGCTATCTCTTACGCTGTTGTCGCTACTGCTAAAGCGATGATCAAAAAATACGGTAAAAAGTACGCGGCAGCTTGGTAATTAGCATTACCTGCCCCCCCTTTTTTAGTTTGAAGAAAGAGTTGACGAGTTTATGAAAAATAATAATTATAGTATACTGTATTATATTGTGAAATTTAATATGCTCTCAAAGACAAGAAAAAAATTAGACGATTGGAATCTGAATCATATTGGGGTTAAAAAGGCCTTTTATGCTTTATTATCCTTTATCTTTCTCACTTCATTACTAGTGTTTATTTTGTCGTTTTATATTAGTAAGAAATACATGCTCCCAAATACATATTTACAGTTACTGTTGGTATTCATTTTCATTGAACAAATCGCTTCGTCCCTAAGTTTTTTCAAAAACAATAGAGACTATTTTTTAAAAGATGAAAGAAAGTTAATCCATCAAAATAGAAGGATTAGGATTGTTCAGTTGAAATCTGTTTTAGTATATAAAACTATTGAAAAAGCAATGCTAACAAGTATTTTAATATTAATACCCGTTTTATTAGCTTTAAACCTAACCCAAAACTCAATTATCGGTATATTTGATTTGCTTCTCATAGTACTTATGTATTTCTTTGTTAACTTTTTCTTGTCGTTGTTATTCTCTTACATTCCATATATTTTATCAATTTTATGGTCAAGAGCATTAAAATCATCCATTATAAAAATAATTGCATTAATTATTAACCTATTGGTACCTGTGATTATTGGCTTCTTCGGATTTTATTTGCTGAATAAATTTAATATTGTACAGTCCCTGTATGAATTATCCCATACTAAAATATTTTATTATTTTAAAGTGGCAAACCCTTATCAAGTAATTTGTAAAAATAACATTTCCTCCGACTTAATCATTGTTTCAATTTTGGCGGTTTCATGTGTGCTTGTATATATAATATGGAGCAAAACTTTAGAGAGATTCGACTTAATAGAGTACACGAAATTAAATAATCGAGTTTACTCAAACACAATACCGCTAGCAAATAAAAAGAAAATATTTTATTGTATCTTACATAAAGATAGAGCTTTTCTATTAAGAATCGATGGTTTCTTTTTTAGAAATCTTGGCAACATGCTATTTTTGGTTATGTTTTTTCTTGGATTTGGTTTCCCTTTTATCTTAAGATACTTTAGTGGCTATCCTGTTCAAGCATCGATTATTTCCGCTTTTTTAATTTCTTCATTGTTCTATCAGCTTGTTGGAGATGCAATAAAAATGATTCTTTCCGTTGAATTAGATTTAAAAAATTACCATATTTTTTATTCTAATGTATTTAATTTATGGGAATTAGCAAAACCAAAATTAAGAAATTATAATCTTATTGTTTGGTTTCTAACGATTTTTCTAACTTTTATTTCTTTTTTCTGGCAACCTTATTTCATTCTGCTTCATTTTGTATTTTTTATTATATTTTTGTGTAACGGTTATTTATATAGCCTTATTCAAACAAGTAGTGTTTTACTGTATCCAAAAAAGAACTGGGAGCATTTCTATGAAATCGGGGAATCAAGTAAAGCAAAAACATTTCAACATATCTACGAAGGATGTATCTTTGTCATTATATTACAAATGATAAGTCTCGTCAGTTTCCTGTTAATGAAATTCAGTACTTTTTCTTCAATTATACTTTTAAGCCTTGGGACAGTTATGATTGTTTTTACTTTACTTAATTATTTATTCTCTATGTTATATCTAAAAAAGATTAACATGAATGAGAGGTACATTTTGAATGATAGAGATTAAAAATATTAAAAAACGATTCGATAAAAAAATTGTTCTGAGGGGGCTTTCTCTGGAAATTAAAGACGGCGATTTTTTTGGAATATTAGGGACAAACGGTGTAGGGAAAACAACTTTGTTAAAAATTATTGCAGGGATGATGGTTCCTGATAGTGGGGAAGTCACCATAAATGGAGAAAAACAAGACATTAAAAATTATGCATTGCAAAATCTTATAGGATTTGTACCGGATCACGCTATTTTATACGAATATCTTACGGGAGAAGAGTATCTGTATTTTGTTGGCGGAATGTTTAATGTGCCAAAAAAGAAAATTGTCGAATTTGCCGCGAATATCCTTAATGATTTTGAATTGTATAATGAGAAAGATCAATTAATAAAAACGTATTCTCATGGAATGAAGCAAAAGATTTCGATAGCGGCTGCTCTAATACATGAGCCTCAAATTTTAATATTAGATGAACCGCTTACGGGAATAGATTTAAAATCAAGTAAGGTTATAAGGAAATTTCTAAAAGATTACACGGATAAAGGAAAAACAGTGCTCATAACAACTCACTTATTAGAATTAGCTCATTCTGTTTGCAACCAAATAGCAATCATCCATGAAGGCAAACTTGCCAGAAAAATAACCGTGCAAGATTATAGCTTGGATAAATTAGAGGAGGAAGTAGAAAACATATATGTATAAAGTTCCCTCTATTTTAAGAAACAATTGGATTTTGTTGACGATTACAACAGCAATCTATGTTTCGGGTTTTGTATACGGTATCACATCCGCTGATCCAGTTAATAAAAGCGGAAGTTTAAATACAACATCTAGTCTGATACATCTAATTGACAATAATTTATTAGCGTGCGGTCTGATCATTTCCGGTTTTTTTACGTTTGGTTTAACTACAATTTTATATTTATTTACAAATGGATTAATCCTTGGCGAATCCATTATGAATAATCTGGACTTTGGTGTATTAAAAATTGTTTTATTGATTTTACCACATGGAATATTCGAAATTCCTGCTTTAATTGTAAGTGGAGTAATTGGTTTTAAAGGTATTACTCTAATTCCTCAATTGTTCCACAAGAAAAATATCAGCAACTTTATCAAAGATTATTTTACAAATATACTGCTATTACTAATTGTGGTAATGCTATTTATTATGATCAGCGGTTTAATAGAAACCTATTTGACACCATTATTCAAATAGAAAGGATAGGAAAATGAAAAAAATAGGTGAAATCTTATATTTGATTGGAATTCCGCTTGTTTTAGCTTTCGGATTGATTATATCCCATTATTATCCATTTTTATTGCCAGTAAGTACTTTCGGGTTATTTGGTTTATATATGTTTTTGTTTAGCCCATTTAAAAAGATTTTTGCACGAATACTATTTATCACAGTATTTATTGTAAACTTAATCGGCAGTGTTCTTTTATATTTTGCCTGAAAGGAGATGGGATAGTTGGTTAACAAGTATGCAATTTTTATAGTTGCACTTATATTTTTTATTCTAGCAGTTACAGTCAAGCCGGTTTTTGAACTTATAGGTTGGAATCTTCCGGATAGAACATTAAATATGGTGGCAGTTATTTTTGGCCTCCTCGCACTTTGCATATCGTTAATAACAGCCGTCATTGCCGTTATCGATTTTAAAAAGTAGATTTCCATAGTTGCGTTTTAAGCCACATTTATTAACAAGAAATAAAAACATATTTATGAACGAGGTTTTATCATGAATGAAGAGACAGCTAACGGGAAGAAAAATCTCATTATTGCTTTGATTATTATTGCCGCCCTTTTTGGAGTGCTGTGCTTGGTAATTGTTTTAAGGACGCATGCAAGTTTAAAAAGCGAACCCCATTACCAGCAATATGTGGTCAAATATACTCCGGCGTTAGTTGAAACAGGGAAGGTTTCAGCAAAGCAGACACAGAATTTGCAAATACCGGATGGTACAGTACAAAAAGTAAATGTACGGAACGGTGATGAAGTGAAAAAAGGGGATGTTCTCTTAACAACCCATAATAACGAAATCATAGAGAAGATTACTGACGTGAAACAGAGTATTTTAAAAATGCAGCGCGACTTAGCGGTTCAAAAACAAAACATTGCTTATCTTAAAAAGAAATTATCAGCAGTACACCAAGAAGAGAATAAAGAGGAGCTGAATCTTGAAATTGCAAGAGATCAGAATACCTATCGAGATACAGAAGCTGGTTTGCAAAATCAACAGGATCAATTAAATCAGCTGGAGAATAGAGTGGAGGGCAGGTTAAAAGCACCGTTTGATGGTGTGGTGAGTATTTCCACTAATAATAGCGGCCAATCGCAATACAGCATCAGCTCGGATGCTTTAGAGGTCCAGTCGAGTGTTTCCGAATATGACTATGACAAGTTGCGTGTAGGGAGTAAAGTGGTTATTAAGGCCTTGGCAAACGGGAAGAGGCAGACCACAACCATTCAGTTTATTTCCAAAATACCCTCAAAAACCGCTACTAAGAAAGGCTTTTCAATGTATGACTTCACGGTCGATGTGGATCGCCGCTTTATGGCAGGCCAAAGCGTGCAAATCACAATACCACAAAAGCAAATAAAGCTTCCGAGCAAAGCCATTATCAAAAAGAATGGTCAAACGGCCGTTTATTTAGTCGTAAATGGAAAAGCACGTTTTCGCACTGTGGCGGTAGAGAAACAGAACGGTTTCTACACCCTCAAAAGCGGATTGCACCCCGGCGATCGTATTGTGGCTGATCCGGACAAACGACTAAAAGATGGAGCGAAGGTGAACTGATTGATTCGATTAGAACGGCTCAACAAGTATTATCAACAAGGAGATGAAAAAATTCATGTGCTGAAGGATATTTCTTTGGAAATTAATCAAGGAGAGTTCGTGGCAATTATGGGGCCGTCGGGTTCGGGCAAATCAACGCTCATTAATATCATTGGCTTTCTTGATAATCAATTTGAGGGTGAATACTTGTTTAAGAGGAATTCGGTAATTGGCAAGTCATCAAAAGACTATGCAAAGTTGCGAAATCAAAACGTGGGCTTCGTTTTCCAAAATTTTAAACTGATTGCGAATTTAACGGTTGCTGAGAATGTTGGTTTACCGTTGCTTTATGCCGGATACCGCCGAAAGGACATCGGCGAACGAGTGAATAATGTATTGCAAAGTGTGCATTTAAAAGGAATTGCTAAAAAGTTGCCGTCCCAGCTGTCGGGCGGCCAGCAACAGCGTGTTGCCATTGCCCGCGCCCTTATATCCAAGCCGAGTTTCTTACTGGCCGATGAGCCCACTGGCGCACTTGACAGGCATACTTCGCAAGAGATTTTAAAACTGTTCCTTGACTTAAATCAAAAATTACGATCCACCATTATTATGGTTACGCACGATTACCAAGTTGCCAGCCAGAGCCAACGTATGATTCAAATTATGGATGGCCGGATTGAAAGCGATAGGAGCGTCAGCAAATGAGGGCAGCCGAACTGTTTTTTACTGCAATACGTTCGCTTTTGGCGAATCGAAGGCGAAGTATTTTAACAATGTTGGGCATCGTTATCGGCATTGCCTCGGTGATTACGATTATTTCCTTAGGTAAAGGCGTTGAGAAAGCAACTCTTAAAAATTTACAGGCGTCCAATTCGGGCAAGCAGTCAACTGTCGTGGAGTATTATGCTGACGATTTGAACGCGGCCGAATCTGGTTTTAATGAGTCGGATCTATCGTTATTAAATTCCGCCGGGGCAAGCTTCGGACTGGCAGAGGCTCATATTATTAACGATGACAATGGGACAGTCGATGTCCAGGCTTCGCTAAATGGTAGCGAACAAAACGTAACAGTAAAGCTTCTTAAACGTTCTTCTTCGGAACAAGAGATTTCTGCTGGCCATAATATCTCTCAAAATAATATCACATTCGCTGATCCTGTTGCTTTAATTTCAAAAAAATTGGCGGCTTCTATTTATATTCAACCCAATCGTGCCTTAGATACGGCTGTCATCGTGAATGGGATTAGCTACCATGTTATCGGAGTCTTTGAAAATGCCGATGATTTTCATGATATAATGATTCCCAAAAAGGTTTATAAGAAAAGTAATATCAGCAACGTGGGAAATAAATTAAAACTGGTCTTCAATCGCGGGGAAAACGTCAGTAAACAAACAAAAAAAATCGTCAGCCTGCTCAACAAGCAGGGCAGCCATCATTTGCAGGGGAGCTATGAGCATATAGAAATGGGGCAAATCTTGAAAGGCATTGGATCAGTCATTAACAGTTTAACCTACTTCATTAGCGCAATTGCCGGGATTTCGCTGTTTATTGCTGGGATTGGGGTAATGAACATGATGTATATTTCTGTCTCTGAACGTACCCGGGAAATTGGCATTCGTCTCGCTATCGGCGCAACCCCAAAGAATATCCTATTCCAGTTCCTTTTGGAAGCGGTGTTGTTGACGGGAATAGGCGGCTTGATTGGTTTTGGGATAGGTGGTGGACTCGCGTGGCTCATTTCGCTCTTCTTACCTTTCCGTGCCGTGATCGGTGTAGGAAGCTTTTTACTCGCTTTTTGCGTCTCTACCTTTGTCGGCATTCTATTTGGCATATTGCCGGCTAAAAATGCAGCCAATAAGAACTTGATCGATATTTTGCGTTAGGATGTTGATTGGAAGAATACAGTGGTCTAAACAATGATGAATGTGCAAAGTAAAATGTCCTAACCGGACCCCTTCTTCGAACGAAGTGGCCATGCGTGCCCTTTCGCGTATTTTTTCCCGGGTAGGCCAAGTCACTTTTTCACAAGGAAGACAAGGTTTGTCCGCCAAATGTTACTTGGAAAAATGGGCTGAAAAAAATAAAAAAATTTTTGAAATGAAGGTTGACAATTCTTATTTTCAGCATTAAGATAATAATCAATCAATGAAACATTTTTCAGGCGATGAAGAAGAAGAGTAACCTGTGTGGATTCCGAAGAGAGCCGGTGGGTGGTGCGAACCGGTGATGACGTGCAGGCGAATGGGCTTCCGAGCTTCCAAACCGAAACGATTCCGGAGTAGACTTTGGCGAATGCCTTATCGTTACAAAAGGCAGGTATTACGGTTTTTCCCTGATACCGTCAAAGCCGGGCTGATTAAGCCAATAAAGGTGGCACCGCGGGTTCCCCGTCCTTTACATGGATTGGGAACCCTTTTTGCGTTCCGTTAAAAAAATTCCATAAAAGAAAATCGCTGAGTAAGAAGAGTATGCAAATGGCAAGCGTTCCAGAGAGCCGGCGCGGGTGGGAGTCCGGCACGAACTGCCTTTGCAGAATGGGCTTATGAGAGGTTTCCTGAACTGTGCAGTAGGGAAACACGGCTTCCCCCGTTACAGGGATAGGGTATAAAGAGTGGCTTGCTCCGTACCCGAATGAGCGGAAAGGTTTTAAATCCTTTCAAAAGAGGTGGCACCGCGTTGGAAAACGTCCTCTGTCCTGCAGCATCTAGCTGCGGGCAGAGGACGTTTTTTATTTAGCCGGGAGCCGGGATCTGTAATCGGAACCCGCCTGTTAAGTGAAGGATATTCACCCGGTTCAGCCAGGTGGCAGTCGGAGCGCGAAAAACCATCTAGTTGTGACCATTAATAAAAAAGGAGAGCGGACGGATGCAATACAAAATGGTTAAGCTAAACGGCGATGTTTTAACACCTATCATGATTTTTAAGAGACTGAAAGGAAAATGCAAGTTTTTGTTCGAAAGTTCGCTGCCAAATGACAGCAACGGCCGGTTTTCTTTTATCGGGGCTGATCCGGTAAAAGCGTTCATCGGGCGGGATGATGAACTGGAAGTGATTGACCGGATGACAGGACGGCGAGAAATAAAAAAAGGAAAGCCGCTCGATCTTGTCAAAGACCTGTTGCCGCGTCTTGGCATTCAGCTTCCCTTTCCGTTTTACGGCGGGGCGGTCGGCTATATCGGCTATGACGCCATCCGCCAGTATGAAGAGATCGGCCATACGCCGGAAGATGAAACAGGAATCCCCGATCTGCATTTGATGCTGTACCAAAACATAGCTGTTTACGACCATAAAAGCCAGACCGTCTACCTTGTTTCAACCGGGGAAGACGGGGAGGCAATAGAAAAAAATCTTGCGGCAATGGAAAAAGCGATTCGCCAGCAGACGAGCGCAGAACCATTTGTCGACTATGGCCCGGTTGATTTTGCCCCGGCCATTCAAAAGCAGGCATTTATGAAGATGGTCGAAACCGCAAAACAGCATATCGAAAACGGGGACATTTTCCAGGTTGTCCTCTCACAGCGCATGAAAGGGACGCTCTCACACGACCCGTTCTATTTTTACCGGAAGTTAAGGAAAGCGAACCCGTCCCCGTACATGTTTTATCTCGACTTCGGCGGCTATGTCATCCTCGGGGCATCGCCGGAAAGCCTGATCAAAACGAAGGGGCGTGTGGTATATACGAACCCGATTGCGGGAACGCGCCCGCGCGCCAAAGTCCCGGAAGAAGATGAGCGACTTGAAAACGAGCTTTTACACGATGAAAAAGAACTTGCCGAACATAAAATGCTCGTTGATCTGAGCCGGAACGACCTCGGCCGGGTGTGCGAGCCCGGCAGCATCCGGGTGCAAAAATATATGGAAGTCGAGCGGTTCCAGCATGTGATGCACATCGTTTCGGAAGTACGGGGAAAATTGCGGGACGGTTTTAGCGGAATTGATGCGCTCATCTCCTGTCTCCCGGCCGGCACGGTATCAGGCGCGCCGAAAATCCGCGCGATGCAGATCATCAACAGCCTGGAAACCCTGAAGCGCGGCATGTACGCGGGAGCGGTTGGCTATATCAACCTGAACGGCGACATCGATTTTGCGCTCGCCATCCGCTCGCTCCTGATTAAAGACAACACCGCTTATTTGCAGTCGGGCGCAGGCATTGTCTACGATTCCGATCCGGAAAAAGAGTATGAAGAAACGCTCAACAAGGCGAGATCGATTCTGGAGGTACAGACACATGATTTTATTGCTCGATAACTATGACTCTTTTACTTACAACTTGTATCAGTATTTTTGCGAACTTGGGGAGGAAGTAAAGGTGTTCCGCAATGACCGGATCACCGTGGATGAAATCAGAAGGCTCAAGCCGGAAGCGATTGTCCTCTCGCCGGGGCCCGGGGTGCCGGAAAATGCCGGCATTTCCATTGAAGTCGTTAAAACATTTTACCGGCAAATCCCGCTGCTCGGCGTCTGCCTCGGCCATCAGGCAATCGCCGCGGCATTCGGGGGAGGGATCACAAAAGCAAAAGAAATCAAGCATGGCAAAACTTCGCTTGTGCGCCATGAGGGGAAAGGAATTTTCAGCGGCCTGCCGGATCCGGTCGAAGTGATGCGCTACCACTCGCTTGTCATGGACCGGACAAAGATCCCGGAAGTCCTGGAAGTGGTTGCCGAATCTCTTGATGACGGCGAAATCATGGCCATTCAACATCAATCCGCCCCATGCTTCGGCGTCCAGTTTCATCCCGAGTCGATCGGGACGGAAACCGGCAAACAGATGCTTGAAAATTTTTTACGCGAAATCAGAAAGGATGAGAAAGTTGAAACCGTATCTTGAAAAAATTTTGGCACAAGAAGGGCTGACGTTTGAAGAAATGCGGGAAGCATCCCGCGCACTGTTTTCAGATGAAGTGACAGAAGGGGAGATGGGCGCATTTTTGGCCGTCTTGAAATGCAAAGGCGAAACGGCGGAAGAAATTGCCGGGCTGGTCGAAGTGATCCGTGAAAAAGCCGTGCCGGTTCCGTGCAGCGTTCCCGGACTGATGGACAACTGCGGGACGGGCGGGGACGGCAGCCACAGTTTTAATATTAGCTCGACCTCCGCGTTTGTGCTGGCGGCAAGCGGCGTGAAGGTCGCCAAACATGGCAACCGCAGCGTCTCAAGCCAGACCGGAAGCGCCGATGTCCTTGAAAAACTCGGGATTTCCTTGTCTTTCCCGGCGGAAGAAATTGAAGGCTTGCTGAGAGAAATCGGCATCGTCTTCCTGTTTGCCCCGAATGTCCATCCGGCCCTCGGAAAAATGATGAAAATCCGGAAAGATTTGCGGATCCCGACGATTTTTAACCTGATCGGCCCGCTCACAAACCCGATGAACCTGGAAACACAACTGCTTGGGCTTTACCGGCGCGATATGCTCAGGACGATGGCAGAAGTACTTGGCCGCCTTGGCAGAAAACGCGCGCTCGTTGTCAATGGCGCCGGCTATCTTGATGAAGCATCTTTATCGGGGGAAAACCATTTTGCGCTGCTCGACGGCGGGAAAATTACCACGTTTACGCTGACGCCGGAAGAAGTCGGTTTGCCGTATTACCCGCTTGAAGCGATCCGCGGCGGCGATGCACAAAAAAACAGCGATATTTTGCTGTCAGTATTGAAGGGAGAAAAAGGTGCTTATCGTGATACGGTGCTCTTCAATGCCGGGCTTGCGCTCTTTGCTGCAGGGCGGGCAGAGACGGTAAAAGAAGGGATCCAGATTGCGGAGCAGGCAATCGAATCGGGCGCGGCACTTGAAAAACTGCACGCGCTCATTGAAGCGAGCCGGAAACTCACGCAGGAGGCGATTTAAATGGCATTTTTAGAAAAGATTTTAGCCGAAAAAGAAAAAGAAGTGGCCCGTATCAAAGCTGCAGGAAAGGCTTTTGCCCCAAACGCGCGCAAAGCCCCTTCTCTTTATGAAACATTTATGCACGCCGAAAAAACAAGCATCATTGCTGAAATCAAACGGGCCTCCCCATCAAAAGGGGATATCCGAACGGGCGTGGATCCCATCCGGCAGGCGCTTGCCTACGAAAAAGCAGGCGCCGGCGCCATTTCCGTTTTAACGGATGAAGCCTTTTTTAAAGGGTCGGTGGAAGATTTGAAAGCCGTAAGCGATGCAGTCCGGATTCCGGTTCTCTGCAAAGATTTTATTATCGACGAAATCCAGATCGACCGGGCAAAAGCATATGGTGCAAGCGTAATTCTCCTGATCGCAGCGGCTCTTTCCCCCGAAAGGCTCCGTCAGCTGTACGATTATGCCCGGGGCGCCGGCCTTGAAGTGCTGCTTGAAGTGCACAATGAAGCGGAACTGGAAACCGCTGTGGAAACAGGGGCCCGGATTATCGGCATCAACAACCGCAATTTAAAGACGTTTGACGTTGATCTCGGCGTTGCCAAAAAGCTCGCGCCAAAAATCTCAAATCCGGATGTGCTTGTGATTAGTGAAAGCGGCATCCGCACCCGGAAAGATGTCGTTCGCGCTGAACATGCCGGGGCAAAAGGGATTTTAGTCGGGGAAACGCTGATGCGTGCAAACGACCCGGAAACGGCAATAAAAAGACTGACCGGTCTCCCGGAGAAACGGAAAGTCAAGGTTTGCGGCATTCGCACGCTTGAAGCGGCCCGAGCGGCTGTCTCTGCAGGGGCGGACATGATCGGCTTTGTATTTGCCGAAAGCAAACGGAAGATTACACCGGAAAAAGCAGCACAGATTGCAGAAGCGTTGCCGGATTCTATCGAAAAAGTGGGCGTATTCGTCAATGAATCGCCTGAAAAAATGGCGGAAATTGCAGAGCGGGCCGGGCTCGATTACCTGCAGCTGCACGGTGATGAAACAGCAGAAGACGTCGCGCAAATCCCTTATCCGGTAATCAAGGCTTTCCCGGTAAGGACAGATGCTGATCTCGAAGCGATACACGATTACCGGTGCGATCTGGTGCTTTTGGACAGCGCCGGCGGAAAATATCGCGGCGGTAACGGAAAGGCGTTTGACTGGGAATTGGCAAAGGCGCTATCGGATGAGCGGGCGGTGGTGCTTGCCGGCGGGCTCACACCGGAAAATGTCGAAGCCGCGATTCTTTCCGCCCGGCCGCATATCGTCGACGTTTCAAGCGGGGTGGAGACAAACGGGGAAAAAGACCCGGATAAAATCAAAACCTTTGTGCAAGCAGCAAGAAAAGCATTTCAAAAATTAGAGGAGCGTGACGATAATGCAAACATACAAACTGCCTGATACAAACGGCCGTTTCGGGACTTTCGGGGGGAGATTCGTCCCGGAAACCTTGATGCCAGCTGTTAAAGAACTCGAGCAAGCTTATCATGAAGCCATGAACGATCCGGCTTTTCATGCGGAATTGGAGAAACTGCTGAAGCAATATGTCGGTCGTGAAACCCCGCTTTATTTTGCAGAAAACTTAACAAAGCTTGGCGGCGGCCCGAAAATCTTCCTGAAACGCGAAGATTTGAATCATACGGGGGCACATAAAATCAACAACACAGTCGGCCAGGCGCTGCTTACGCTTAGAATGAGAAAAAAGAAAGTCGTTGCCGAAACGGGCGCCGGCCAGCACGGAGTGGCAACAGCAACTGTGTGCGCGCTGCTCGGCCTTGAATGCATGATTTTTATGGGGGAAGAAGATATCCGCCGGCAAAAGCTCAATGTATTCAGAATGGAATTGCTCGGTGCAAAGGTCAAAAGTGTGGCGCAGGGCAGCGGCACATTGAAGGATGCGGTCAACGAGGCACTCCGCTACTGGGTTGCCCATGTGGAAGACACGCACTACATTATGGGTTCAGCAGTCGGCCCGCATCCGTTTCCGCAAATTGTCCGCGATTTCCAAAGTGTGATTGGGAAAGAAACGAAAAAACAGATTGTAGAACAGACAGGCAAACTTCCCGATGCAGTTGTCGCCTGTGTCGGCGGCGGCAGCAATTCGATCGGCATGTTTTATCCATTTGTGGAAGATAAGTCCGTAAAATTGTTCGGCGTGGAAGCGGGCGGCGCCGGCCTTGGAACAGGAAAGCACGCGGCGTCTTTAAGCGACGGCAAACTCGGCGTGCTTCACGGCATGAAAACATATCTGCTGCAAAATGACGACGGGCAAATCCAGGAAGCTTATTCGGTATCGGCCGGGCTTGATTATCCAGGAGTCGGGCCGGAACACAGCTATTTAAAAGAAACGGGCCGGGTTACGTATACGTCCGTGAATGACGATGAAGCATTGGATGCATTCCGGTTGCTTTCAAGGACAGAAGGCATTATCCCGGCCCTGGAAAGCGCACATGCTATCAGTTTTGCACTGAAACTGGCAAAAACAATGGGGAAAGACGAAACAATCGCCGTTTGCCTGTCGGGGCGCGGGGACAAAGATGTAGAAGCAGTCAGCCACTTGCTTGGAGGGGAAAACAATGGGTGAAATTCCGGCCCTGGAAAGCACACATGGCAACAGTTTTGCGCTGCAATCGGCAAAAACGATTGCTGCTAGCCTCTTGGGGCACGGGGACAAAGATGGAGGAGCGGTCAGCCGCTTGTTTGGAATAGGTGAAATTCCGGCCCTGGAAAGCACACATGGTAGCAGTTTTGCGCTGCAATCGGCAAAAACGATTGCTGCTAGCCTCTTGGAGCGCAGGGACAAAGATGGAGGAGCGGTCAGCCGCTTGTTTGGAATAGGTAACATTCCGGCCCTGGAAAGCATACATGGTAGCAGTTTTGCGCTGAAACCGGCAAAAATGGTCGCTGCTAGCCTCTTGGAGCGCAGGGACAAAGATGAAGGAGCGGTCAGCCGCTTGTTTGGAGGGGAAAACAATGGGTAAACAAAAATTGGAAGCACAGTTTGAAACGGTTCTTGCACGCGGTGATCAAGCGTTTGTCCCTTATATTATGGCAGGGGACGGCGGAATGGAAGAGACGGAGAAAAGGCTTGCGTTTTTAGAAGCTTGCGGGGCAACGGCAATTGAACTTGGCATTCCGTTTTCCGACCCGGTCGCAGACGGCCCGGTCATCCAGGCGGCAGGACTCCGCGCTTTTAAGGCAGGTACGACAATGAAAAAAGTGCTGGACCATTTAAAAGCCCATCCAAGGCAAGTTCCGATTATTCTCATGACGTATTTCAACCCGGTTTTTGCCTACGGGCTGGAAAAATTTGCAGCAGACTGCGCGAATGCCGGTGTTGACGGACTGATTATTCCGGATTTGCCAATCGAGGAAGAAGAGGTAATTGCCGGAGAACTGGCAACATGCGGCCTTGCGCTCATCCGGCTGGCTGCGATTACAAGCCCGAAAGACCGGCTTAAGAAAATCGCCTCCCGCTCTGAAGGGTTTCTGTATGCTGTTACGGTCACCGGCACAACCGGCACCCGCACAAGTTTTCACGACAATATCGAGGATTACCTCGCTTTCTTATCAAGCATCAGCCGGGTACCTGTTCTCGCCGGCTTTGGCGTTTCCAGCCCCGAGCAGGTACGCCGTTTAACCCGCTACTGCAGCGGCGTTGTGGCCGGGAGCAAAATTATCGAGCTCTTTCAGAACGGGGAAACGGAAAAAATCCGTGCGCTTGTGGAAAGCGCAAAGCAACAAGCAGCACCAAACCAGCTGTAAAAATGCCTGGATGCATGCTCCGAACCGGCGCACATGCTGCCCATACATTTCCCACAGGTTTATCCACATCCGGAATATGTAAAGAAAAGGATATAGGGGAGGTTATCCACAATATCCACATTTTATACACAAAAAATGTGCACAATTTTATACACATCAAAGGATATTGTCAATAGAGGCATTGAAAGGTTTATGCACATCATCCACAAAAAACGGCGGCCCAATGGAAAGGCCGCCCGTTTTTATTTTACCGCCTGTTTTTCGCTCTTTTTTCCGCAGCATCGGAACGGGCCTGTGCTTCCAAATCTTCCCCGTCTGCGAGTTCCCTCGAATATTCAATGTCTTTTCCGTCCATTTTCATGTTCTTCGGTACTTGCGGCAATGTTGCTTTATTTTTATCGCGTGTTTTATGCTGATGCCCGCGGCCCATTTAAAAAACCCCTTTCAAGCAGTTTGCGGTTGCCTCCGCAAAACTACTTTTTGCGTAAAAGGTTTTTCTTAAACAGGTAATTATTTGCGCCCTCTGTCCGTGTATCCTCCGGCCCGGTCGGCTTTTTTAAATTCGTGCTGGTAAGTCACTTCCTGCATGCTTCTTAATGTGCTTTTCGTCTGAACTTTTTTATCTTTCGGCATTCGCAAAACCTCCTTTTTTGGATTATTGTTCCCGGTAATACCGCTTTCTACACTTTCAATGGTAAAATAGACAAGGGAGGAATTCATGTGCCTGTCATTACAAAAATCTCGGTTCAAAAAAACAATAAAGAACGTTACAATATTTTTCTTGACGGAAAGTACCGGTTCAGTGTTGATGAAGAAGTGCTGGCACGGTACCAGCTTTTAAAGGGGAAAGAATTGGATGAGCTTGATATTGAAGCAATCCTTGCCGAGGATGATATCCGGAAAGGCGTCAATACCGCCATCCATTTTCTTTCCTACCGGATGCGGTCGGAAAAAGAAGTGCGTGATGATTTGATAAAAAAGGAATTTGCGCCGGAAGTCGTCCGGAGTGTCATATCAAAGCTTTATGAAATGCAGTATCTTGATGATGCGGAATTTGCCGCAAGTTTCGTGCGGACACAAATGAATACAACCCATAAAGGGCCTGTTGTCATTAACAGGGAACTTCAGCAAAAAGGCATTGCACCAGAGCTGATCGAAAAAGCGCTTGAAATTTTTGATGCTGATCAGCAAGTGGAACATGCCCGTGCCCTTGCAGAAAAACTTTCCAGGCAGCATGCCCGGTTGTCGGAGAAGCTTTTAAAACAAAAAGTGAAGCAGGGGCTTACAGTAAAAGGCTATCCGCCTGAAGTGATTTCCGCTGCGATGGCGGCACTTCATGTTGAAAAGGATGAAGAAGCAGAGTGGGAAGCCCTTCTTCAGCATGCGGAAAAAGCAAAGCGCAAATACGGAAAGTTTTCGGGATCCGCCTACAGGCAAAAAATGAAGCAGTTTTTATACCGGAAAGGGTTCCCGGTTGATTTAATAGACCGCTACTTGCGGGAAGAGGGGGATTAAGGATGGAAAAAAGATACAGTCAAATGAGTGAATATGAGTTAAAACAGGAAATTGCACAATTGACGGAGAAAGCGCGCAAGGCCGAACAACTTGGTATTGTGAATGAGTTTGCCGTGCTCGAGCGGAAAATTGCGATGGCAAAGTCGTATTTGCTGGACCCGGCTTCTTTTCAAAAAGGGGAAATTTATGAAATTGAAGGAGACCCCGGCGCCTATTTTAAAATTGATTATATCGATGGCGTCTTTGCCTGGGGTTACCGGGTCAGCGGCGGCAAACCGATCGAAGCCCTCCCGATTTCGATGCTGAAACTGGTGGATTGAAAGCTTATTGGGCGTCTTTGCCGCCGGCTGGGAGGTCGTTTACAGGGTTAAAAGGGGGCGCGTTGCCGGGCGAAATGGTTTTAAAGGATTTAAGGGCCAACAGCGCGCTTGTCGCGGGAATGTCTTTTTACAGAGGCGCAAAAAGACGAAAGTGTGCTCACCCCCTTTTGTCTTTCATCCCGCTTATGAAAGACATTTCAGCCCGCGGTTCGCCCTCTTTTGTCCTTCATCCCGGTTATGAAAGACATTTTGAAACGAAGCCTATCCTTTGATGTCCTTCACCTTTTCGCTTTTCACCTGTTCCCGGAAGGCTTTCCAAATTTTTTGATGGGGGACAGGAAATGCGAACGTTTCAATCTCATCAGGAGGCACGCATTTTAATTCATTCGTTTCCTGTACCTGATTTAAAATTTTCCCGTGGTATACCCGGATATCCCAAATTAAATGGGTGAAAACATGGCGTATTTCCGTAAAATGTTCGGTTTCAAGCGCTGCTTCAATTTTAAAAACATCTCCAAGATAGTCCTTCAGCACCTGTCTTGCCGGCAAAACGGTGCTTTCTTCCACTTGTACAAATTCCCACATATTTGCAAGCAGCCCTTTATCCGGACGCTTATGGATCAAAATGCGCCCGTCTTCATCTTCCAAAACGGCTGCCTGAAGCCGGATCTGTTTCTGCTTTTTCCCTTTTGATTTCACAGGCAGCTCATCAATGGTTCCCTCTCTAAACGCCCGGCAATGCTCCCGGACCGGGCAAAGCAGGCATGACGGCGATTTTGGTGTGCAAACGAGCGCCCCGAGTTCCATTAAAGCCTGATTAAAAAAAGACGGATTCTCCCGGGAAATCAGCTTGCGGACGACTTCTTCAAAAACCTTTCTTGCAGAAGGCTTTGCAATGTCTTCCCATATGGATAAAATTCTTGCCAGCACCCGCATCACATTGCCGTCCACAGCCGGTTCCGGCAGGCCGTATGCAATGCTTAAAATCGCACCGGCCGTATATGGCCCTACGCCTTTTAGCTTCGATACCTCCTCCGGCGTGTCCGGAACCGTGCCGCCGTAATGTTCCTCCACTTCTTTTACAGCAGCGTGCAAATTCCGGACGCGCGAATAGTAGCCGAGTCCTTCCCACGCTTTTAGCACTTCATCTTCACTGGCATCCGCCAGCGCTTCAATTGTCGGGAATTTTTCCATAAAACGCCGGAAATAGGGGATGACGGTGTCCACCCTTGTCTGTTGCAGCATGATTTCCGATACCCAAATTTTATACGGGTCACGGTCCTCCCGCCACGGAAGTTTCCGCTGTTCCCTTTCAAACCAGGAAATCAGATCATCTTGAAAAGATTTTATATCAAAGTCGTCGATTGGCAAATTTTTCAATGTTTAACTCCCCCAAATGATTGCTATACATTTTATAAACGGGAAAAATACAATCAGGAAATCCTGAATTGACCGCTTCTGTCTATTGCAATTCTTTTTAATTTACCATATGATGAAGGCATATGAAAGAAATAAGCGCTTTAATAAGGAGCCAGAACCATTTTTAGGAGGAATAAGATTGGATACAGGAACCCATGTTGTTATGGGATTTGCACTTGGAGGTTTGGCAACGTTGGACCCTGTGGTCGCACAAGATGCGGTTCATTTTCACAGCGTTCTCATTGCCACGGTTTTAGGTTCACAGGCACCAGACATCGATACTTTGCTTAAATTTAAAAATAATGCGGTTTATATTCGCAACCACCGCGGCATTACACATTCTGTTCCCGCCGTCTTGCTGTGGCCGCTTGCCATTACAGCTGTGCTCAGCATCTTTTTCCCTGGAACGGATGCGCTTCATTTATGGCTTTGGTCTTTTTTGGCTGTTTTTTTGCATGTGTTCGTCGATATCTTTAATGCGTACGGGACACAGGCATTGCGGCCGTTCTCATATAAATGGGTCGCGCTCGGCGTGATCAATACATTTGACCCGTTCATTTTCACCATCCATGTGATCGGCATTGCCGCCTGGCTGTTCGGGGCACAACCGGGGCCAACTTTCCTGGCCATGTACATCTTCATATTTTTATATTATATCGCCAGATTCGCGGCACGTCACGATGTAAAAAAAGCCGTCCTGGCCAGGATTCCGGATGCGGAAAATATCATTATTTCCCCGACTGTCCGTTTTCACCAATGGAAGATTGCCGTAAGAACGAAAGATGCCTACTATGTTGCATCCGCATTTAAGTCGGCGGTCACCATTCTGGACAAATTCAAACGGCTTCCGGTACCGGAAAATGAAATTATTGAAGCGGCAAAGCAGGATAAAAATTTGTCAGCTTTCTTAAGTTTTTCCCCTGTCTATAACTGGCAGGTCAAAGAACTTGATAACGGCTGGGAGGTCCGTTTTACCGACCTCCGCTACCGGAAAAACGGGCATTATCCGTTTGTTGCTGTTGTGAAATTGAATGAAGATCTGGAAATAACCGGTTCTTACACCGGATGGATTTTTAATAAGAAAAAGCTAAAGAAAAAACTTGATGTTGTACCAAGATAAGGATCGGATTTTACATCTGAAAACGCGCAAAATAACCGGTGCGGGGGCCATTCCCCACCGGTTATTTTGTTAAGGAGGGCGTTAACATGCGGAATAAAGAAAAAGGTTTCCCGTACCATCATGACAATGTATATGAAGGCAAACCGCGGGCAAAAGCTGAATATGCTTCGAAACGCGCGGACGGCACAACCAACACGCACCCGCAAGAACGCATGCACGCATCCGGCCGCCGCGGCGAGTCATAACAGAAAGGGCTGCTGGATTACACCGGCAGCTCTTATATTTTCATCGGCAGGAATAAAAATGGTTTCTTTTAAGAGCAAGGCAGGTAATGGTACGGATAGAGATCGTTCTCTCAGAGGAAGAAAATTTATTCGTTTTTTTGGCCGGTTACAGGCGGTCATCATCATTTTACCTCTGCTGTATGCTACAACATAGATGATCATCACAATAATCTCAATTTTTGCATTATCAATAAATAATGATGAAAGGCTTGCTGGAAAATATGAAGAATTGTTGCTATAATGATTATTGGAAAAAATAGCGAGTTTTTTGTGATTTGAGGAGGGTTTACTTTGGAATATGCTTTAGAAATTGAAGGGTTGTGCAAGTCATTCTCCAAGTCCCGCTTCGCTTTAAAGAACATATCTTTCTCCGTACCCTATGGATCCATTACAGGATTTATTGGTGAAAATGGCGCGGGGAAAACATCCACAATGGGGGCAATCCTGCAAACGTTACATATCGATAGCGGAAGCATAAAAATTTTTGGAGAGAGAATAGCTGAAGCCAAAAAAGAAATCAACAATCACATTGGCGTAGTGTATGATGCCATGAATTTTTCCGGTAATTTGGATGTGATAAAGTTATCGAAAGTATTTCGCTATCTTTATCATAATTGGGATAACCAAGAATATTTTAATTATATTGAACTTTTTTCGCTGCCTAAAAAGCAAAAAATAAATAGTTTTTCTCGGGGAATGGCCATGAAGCTCTCGATCGCTGTTGCTCTTTCACATGGTGCGAGATTGTTAATATTAGACGAAGCGACATCAGGGCTAGATCCTGTGGGAAGGGAAGACGTATTAGAAGCACTGCTAAAATTTGTAAGAGATCAGAAAGGTGCTATTTTGTTATCATCCCATATCACCAGTGATATTGAAAAGGTTGCGGATACCCTGGTTTTCATAAAAAAAGGTGAAATTGTGTTAAAAACAAGTAAGAATGACCTTTTAAATAACTATGCGATCATACAATGTAAAGAGCATGAGTTAAATGACTTGCGTTTAAATGGCATTATTGCATATAAAAACCAAACAGATTATGTGGATGTGCTTGTTTCAAATAAAAATGAGCTGCCTGCAAAATTTCATAAAAAGAATTTTTCCATTGATGATATTACCTTATTATTAATGAAAGGAGAAAATTATGAAAGGACTCATTTTAAATAATTTATATTCTATAGATAAAAGTGTTAAATTTTCATTGCTTATATCTACAGCAGCTATCATTCCGCTTATTATAAGTGGAAATCCCACGGCGTTGAAGATCGCTGTATTATTACCATTTTTAATTATACCCATGAATGCATTTGAAGTATTAAAACAGGATAGTATGTCGGGTTGGAATAAATTTGAAATCACGCTTCCGTTGAAAAAAAGCAAAATTATTCAAAGTAAGTTTATCACATTCTTGCTTTTAGTGTTCACGAGTTTGTTATTAACTTTCGCTTTGTTTTATTGTGCAAGTATTTTTATCTCACCAACCGTTATGGATGATTTTTTTAACATTGGATTACGGGGTATGGGAATGATGTTTTGTGCTGCCTCTTTAGTATATCCACTGACATATATATTTGGAATAGAAAAATCAGATATGATTACAATGGGGAGTATAGGTTTCGCCTTTGTAATGTTCTTTTTCATATCCTTTTTGATGAAAGTGTTTATAGGGGAAATGAAGGGAGCTGAGGAGATTTTTTCTTTAAGTTTCTTATTGGTATCCATTTTTTTATTCATTCTCTCATACGCTACCTCGGTGATCATCTACCGAAAAAAAGAATTTTGATAGTTTAAAGGGGAAAGAAGGAGGGGAAAGCAGAATGGCGAAAGCAGTTAAAAATGGGCATGCTAACGCAGCCAAAAAACGGTACGGTTGGTATATTCATCTTTTGATATTTGTCCTTGCACAGCTTGTTTTCTTTATC
Organism: Weizmannia agrestimuris; assembly: GCF_943193165.1. Classification (NCBI taxonomy): domain Bacteria; kingdom Bacillati; phylum Bacillota; class Bacilli; order Caryophanales; family Bacillaceae; genus Heyndrickxia; species Weizmannia agrestimuris. The sequence continues at coordinate 33,865 of NZ_CALPDC010000013.1, read as the reverse complement.
TTTGACAATGTTTCCGCGTCAAAAAATATTTTCAACTTGAATGATTATGGAAAATGGTCTGTATCCGCAATAAGCCCGATTTATGACTGGCTTCAAATTTATAAAAGTCCGCAATTTAACTTAATATTTGTTATATGGGGGGCTATTTTAATCATAGATGGTCTTATTAGAATGTTGCCCAAGCGCCACAGCTACTCCCAATGAGTGTTCATATTAAACCGGATTTATGAAGTGCCACCTTCACCATGATAAAAAAGGACGAACCGCAAGCCATAAAGGCATCGTGCAACGCAAAAAAAAGCCCAAAGCTTTTTCAAAAAGCTTTGGGCCGTTTTTTATGCAGACGGCTGGCCGGCCGCTTTGTCTTTTTGAGAGAGATACAGGTCTATTTCTTTTGCTGCTTTTTTGCCTTCCTGCATGGCCCAGACAATCAGGCTTGCGCCGCGTTTCGCATCGCCGGCGGCAAAAATGCCTTCCCGGTTTGTCCGGAAACTTCCAGGTAAGGTTTGAATCAGCCCGTTTTGAAGTTCGATGCCGGCTGATTTGGAATCATCGACACCTTGGAATCCGATGGCGATGAGCACAAGATCCGCTTCCCATACTTGCTGTTCCGCTCCCAGATGATCCGAAAACGGCACGGTGACGAGGCCTGTTACTTCGCCGTTCTCATTGCCGTGAAATGCGGTGGTTTGAATATAGTATTGCCGCGGATCTTCCCCGAACACCTTAAATGATTCTTCATATGCATAATCTAACGTAAACAGGGAAGGGTTCACAGGCCATGGTTCGTGTTCCGGGCGTTCTTTCGGCAGTTCTCCGTGTTTTCCGAACTGTACGACGCTCTTGCACCCTTGCCGGATCGCGGTTGCCACACAGTCCGCGCCGGTATCGCCGCCGCCAATGACAATCACTTTTTTTCCTTTTGCTGAAATTTGCGGTTCGCCGTTTTCCCCATGGTCAAGCAGGTGTTTCGTATTGGCTTTCAAATATTCCATCGCCGGGTAGATGCCTTTTAAATCGCGCCCCGGGATGTCCATGTCACGTTGTTTTTCTGCACCGATGCAAAGCAGGACGGCGTCAAACGCAGACTCGAGTTCATCAAGCGTGATGTCTTTACCAATTTCGGTATTGGCTTTGAACGTGATCCCTTCTGCCTGCAACAGGTCTACTCTGCGCTCTACATACTGTTTTTCAATTTTCATATTCGGAATGCCGTACATGAGCAGCCCGCCAAAACGGTCTTCTTTCTCAAAGACGGTCACATCGTATCCCGCCTGGTTTAAATCGTCAGCTGCCGTCAATCCGGCGGGTCCGCTTCCGACAACGGCTGCTTTTAAGCCGTTTCGTTTCAGCGGTATTCTCGGTTTGATCCAGCCTTCTTCCCAGGCACGGTCAATGATGGCTCTTTCAATGCTTTTAATGGTGACAGGTTCACTGACCAGCCCGGCTGTGCACGAGCCTTCACATGGTGCCGGGCAGGCGCGGGATGTAAATTCAGGGAAATTATTGGTTAAAAGGAGACGCTGGTAGGCTTCTTCCCATTTTCCCTGGGCGGCAAGGGTGTTCCATTCCGGAATTAAATTATATAAAGGGCAGCCGCTCGTTTGCCTGCCGATCAGTTCTCCCATCTGGCAGAAGGGGGTGCCGCACTCCATGCAGCGGGATGCCTGTGTCCTCAATTTTGCTTCCGGGAAAGGCTGCACGTATTCTTTCCAAGTAGCCACCCGCTTTGCGGCATCCAGTTCTTTCGGTTTTTCGCGTTTCTGTTCAATAAAATCTGTCGTTCCGCGCATGTCTCACACTCCTCACAAATCACCCGGCCGCTGCCGGAGGGATATAGATGTCGTACGATTTCAGGTTTCTGTTTTGGATAAACAATAATGGCCCACGGAGTACATTCCGGTTTGTTTCCGGAAAAATTTCCGTCTTGCGTGGGATGCCTTTTTTTTCTTAAAAAAAACAGCCATCTTTGTGCTTCTTATCCGGCTGCTGCCGGAAGTATGATAGGTCTCCGTTTTCTTTACGAAACAGTGTTTTAATCTATCCCACATACAATCCTGTAAATCCATCCGGAAGCGCCCGGATGGATTTACCCGTCTACTTTACTTCTGTCGGAAAAGCTTTTTCTTTTTCAATTTCCGGCAGGTGCTTTCCGGATTTTTTATATTCAAAAGCGGCAAGCCTGGCTTCATCAAGCGGCATTTGCTGATCCAGGAAGTACTGGATGAGTTCCATCATCGCTTTATATTCGCGTGGAACGATCTTGACAAACTGATGCAGGGACAGCTCCCAATTTTTCAAAATCCGTTTGGCAACAGGGCTGCCGGTGTATTGATAATGTTTCTGGATCATATGATAAAGTTCACGCATATCTTCATCAGCATCAACACCTTCAATGCTGACAAGTTCTTGGTTAATCCGCGCCAAAACTTCATCTTCGCCCATTGCCCCGGTATAAATGTAGGCAATCCCGCCGGACATCCCGGCCGCAAAGTTTTTGCCGATCGAACCGAGCACGGCAACGCGTCCGCCGGTCATATATTCGCAGCCGTGGTCTCCGATGCCTTCGACAACGGCATGTACGCCGCTGTTACGGACACAGAAACGCTGGCCGGCCGTTCCGCGGATATATGCTTCGCCCGATGTGGCCCCGAAAAAGGCGATGTTTCCGATGATGGCCTGTTCTTCGTCCCGAATCCATCCGGCCCCCGGCTTCACAACGATTTTTCCACCCGATAATCCTTTTCCAACGTAGTCATTGGCATCTCCTTCAAGGTTCAGTGTCAGGCCTTTCGGGATAAAGGCACCGAGGCTTTGCCCTGCTGAACCGTGCAGATGAATGTGGATAAAATCTTCCGGAAGCCCTTCGTCACCGTATGTTTTTGTAATGATATGGCCCAAAGTGGTGCCGATTGCCCGGTCCGTATTGCGCACAGGCAAGGTGACCGCTGTTTTCTGCCTGTTTCGGACGGATACGGATAAATGGTTCAATTCACGGCTGTCAAAGCGTTCTTCCAGTTTATGGTTTTGAACTGTTTTGCCTTGCACAGCAAACGGTGTTTCATCCGCTTTAAACAATAATTTATCGAAATGAAGCTGTTTTGCTTTCCAATGGTTTTTAACCTCATCTTTCACTTTCAGCAAACCTGTTTCGCCGACAAGTTCATCGAGGCTGCGGTAGCCGCATTCAGCCAAGATTTCGCGGACTTCTTCTGCGATGAACCGCATATAGTTAACAACATATTCCGGTTTGCCCATGAATTTGGCGCGCAGCTTCGGATTTTGGGTGGCCACGCCGACCGGGCAAGTATCAAGATGACAGGCACGCATCATGATACAGCCAAGCACAACAAGTGGCGCAGTGGAAAATCCGAATTCTTCGGCGCCGAGACAGGCGGCGATGACGACATCCCGGCCGGTCATCAGTTTCCCGTCTGTTTCAAGGACAACACGGTTACGCAAGCCGTTCAACGTCAGCGTCTGATGGGTTTCCGCAAGGCCGAGTTCCCACGGCATGCCGGCATGTTTGATGCTCGTTTGCGGGCTCGCCCCGGTACCGCCGTCATGGCCGCTGATTAATATCGTGTCGGCCAGGCCTTTTGCGACACCGGCCGCGATTGTCCCAACGCCTGACTTTGCCACCAGTTTCACCGAAATACGGGCGTGCGGATTGGCGCTTTTTAAATCGTAAATCAGCTGCGCCAAGTCTTCAATCGAGTAAATATCATGGTGCGGAGGAGGCGAGATCAAACCCACGCCCGGAGTGGAGCCACGAACTTCAGCAATCCACGGATAAACTTTCGAGCCTGGAAGCTGGCCGCCTTCGCCCGGTTTCGCACCCTGGGCCATTTTAATTTGGATTTCATCCGCATCTGTTAAATACAGGCTGGTGACGCCGAAACGGCCGGATGCCACCTGTTTAATGGCGCTCCGTCTTGAATCCCCGTTCGCATCAGGCGTGTAACGTTCTTTTTCTTCGCCACCCTCGCCGCTGTTGCTTTTTCCGCCGATGCGGTTCATCGCAATCGCGAGTGCTTCGTGCGCTTCTTTGCTTAATGCCCCGTACGACATCGCGCCGGTTTTAAACCTTTTCCAAATCGATTCGACCGGTTCCACTTCATCAAGCGGGACAGGTTTCCGGTTGCTCTCGATTGCCAGCAGGCTCCGGATCGTGGCGTATGGCCCGTGGTGGTACGTTTCAGAAAATTTGCGGTACAGTTCCTTGTTGTTCGTTCTGGCTGCCTGCTGCAAAGTGTACATCATTTGCGGGTTGAACAAATGATACTCGCCGTCTTTCCGCCATTGCAGCTCGCTTCCCGGATCAAGCGCTTTGTTGTGCTGGAAAAGCAATTCCTGTGCTTTTTTATAACGTTTCAATGATTCTTGGCCGATTTCTGCGAGCCCGATCCCGCCAAGCTGCGAGACAGTGCCGGTAAAATAGCGGTCGCAGACGCTTTCTGCAATGCCGAGCGCTTCAAATGTTTGCGCCCCGCGATAGCTTTGCATCGTCGTAATTCCGACTTTCGACATGATTTTGACGACGCTTTTCTTTAGTGTGCTTAAATAGTTTTCACTTGCTTTTTTATACGGCAGATCAATATGCCCTTCGTCGATTAAATTTTGAATCGTTTCAAGCGCGAGATACGGGTGTACCGCATCGGCACCGTAACCTAAAAGAGCGGCCATATGATGTGAATCCCGCGGTTCTCCGGAATCCAGCACGATACTTGCTTTCGGCCTTGTGCCCAAGCGGATCATATGCTGGTGCAGGGCTGATACGGCAAGCAGGGAAGGAATCGGCACGGCACGATGCCCTTGCGCACGGTCGGAAAGGATTAAAATTTCCGCGCCTTCCCTGATTTTTTCGTCCGCTTCCTTGAGCAATTGTTCCAGCGCCTCTTCAAGGGTGATATCCGGCGAATAGTACGCGGGAAGAAAAGCGGTTTTCATTCCCTGGTTTAAAATGGCGTTAAATTTGTCCGTGCTTAAAAACGGGTGTTCTAGCCGGATTTTTTTATGGGCGGTATCGTCATGACCGTCAAGCGATACTTGCGGGCCGAGCCAGGTAACCGTAGATATAACGTATGATTCGCGAATGGAATCAATCGGGGGGTTCGTGACCTGCGAGAAGCTTTGTTTGAAATAATGGAACAAAAGCTGCGGGCGCTCCGATAAAACTGCAATCGGTGTATCGACGCCCATTGCCCCGATCGGTTCATTCTTTTCCTGCGCCATTGGCACGATGGACTTTGTGCATTCTTCATAAGTGTAGCCGAATAATGTCTGCCGATAAGCCAATTCATTTTCTTCAAGACTGGATGCAGCCGGGATAAAATGGCTTTCTTCAAGGTCTATCACTGAATCTTCGAGATGCTCGGCATACGGTTTTTCAAGGCTGACCTGTGCTTTTAGTTCATCGCTTGGGATAAGGACACCTTTTTCAAGATCCACGAACAAAAGCTGCCCCGGTTTTAAATGACGCCGTTCTTTGACGTTTTCCGGTTCCACATCGACGACGCCGACTTCGGAGGCAAAAATGATTTTATCATCATGGGTAATGTAGTAACGGGCCGGGCGCAAGCCGTTTCTGTCAAGTACCGCCCCGATCTGCTTTCCGTTCGTAAACTCGAGCGCCATCGGTCCGTCCCACGGTTCCATAATCTGGCTGTGGTATTCATAAAATGATTTTAAGTAAGGCGGCAGGTCTTCGTTGTCTTCCCACGGCTCCGGCACCATCATCATGATCGCATGCGGAAGGGAGATGCCGTTTGTTGTTAAAAATTCAAGGACATTGTCAAAAATCGCCGAATCCGAACCGTTTTTGTTGATCACAGGCTGGATTTTTTTCAATGTGCCAAGGTCCAGTTCGTTTGCAAACAATTCGATTTTTGCATTGAACCAGTTGACGTTCCCTTTGATGGTGTTGATCTCTCCGTTGTGGGCGATCATCCGGTTCGGGTGGGCCCGCTCCCAGCTCGGAAACGTATTGGTGCTGAACCGCGAGTGGATCAGCGCAAGGGCCGATTGAAACCGTTCGTCCGCAAGATCAGTGTAGAACAGAGGGAGCTGTTCCGCCGAAAGCATGCCTTTATATACAATTGTCCGGTTCGAAAAACTGGCGGCATAAAAAGAGGAACCGAATTTGTTCTCAACCAGTTTCCGCAATATATAGATCTTTCTTTGAAAAACCGCTTCTTCCGTGTTATCGTTTGAAGAAGAAGAAACGAAAATCTGAACGATGTGCGGCCGCGATTCTTCCGCCTGGCGCCCAAGAACTTCCGGATTTACCGGAACTTCACGGACACCGTTCACTGAAAGGCCGAGTGATGCAGCCTGGATGCGGAATTCATTCAGAATGTCCTCCGCAGCATGCGGATCATGCGGCAGAAAAAGCATTCCCACTGCATACTCCCCTTTTTTTGGAAGGGTGAAGGAGCATACGGCCTCAAAAAACGCGTGCGGGATTTGCATTGAAATACCGGCGCCGTCGCTCGTTGTCCCGTCGGCATTTTTACCGGCGCGGTGGTCCAGCCTTCTCAGCATCTCCAAAGCAGTGGTGATGATCTTATGAGACGCGCGGCCCTTGATGTCCGCGTAAAAGCCGATGCCGCATGCATCATGTTCAAATTCAGGTCGGTAAAGTCCATAATGTTGATTATTCATTGCTTCACATTCCTTCCATCATCAGGTCGAGTCCGAAAAGTAAGATTATTTTAAATTTTACCCTCTTGTGATTCTTTCTTACAATATATAGTTAAGATGAAATTAATCTCAAATTGAGAATGGTGTGATTCGCATGGAGTTAAGACAGTTAATTTATTTTATTGAAGTCGCCAAAAGGGAGCATGTGACACACGCTGCAGATGAGCTGCATGTCGCCCAATCCGCCATCAGCCGGCAAATTTCCCTTTTGGAAGCCGAACTTGGCGTTTCCCTTTTTTGGCGTGAAGGAAGGAATGTCAGGCTGACGCCGATCGGAAAAGTTTTTTTAGAACACGCTGAAAAAGTCGTGCTCGAAATTGATAAAGCCAAGCAAAGAATGCAGGAATTCCTCGATCCGGATAACGGGACGGTCCGCCTCGGTTTTTCGACCGGGTTATCGGTCCAGACCTTTTCTTCCCTGTTGGCACAGTTTCGCGAAAAACATCCCGGCCTCGAGTACCAGTTTGTGCAAGGGACCCCCGGCTATTTGATCCGGTTGATTGAAAACGGGGAACTTGAGCTGGCGCTTGCCTCTCCTGTGCCGGATGACCATCCCGGGGTTAGCGGTGAAATTTTATACATGGAAAAGCTCATGCTGCTTTTCCGCCGCGACCACCCGCTTTCCGGGCAGGAAATGATCCGGCTCGCCCAGCTGAAAAACGAACGTTTCATTACATTCCGGGAGGGCTTTTCGATTCGTGAAATTCTGTTCTCCGCCTGCCGGAAGTCCGGTTTTGAGCCTGCGATTGCATTTGAAGGCGAGGACATGGAGACGATTAAAGGCCTTGTTGCAAGCGGAACGGGTGTTGCAATTCTGCCTGAGCCTGCGCTATTATTTAATCTGTCTGAAGAAATCGTAAAAGCGGAAATCAGCGATGTAGAACTGATGCGCCCGGTCGGCGTGATGATCCCGAAAAAAAGGGAAATGGCGGCTTCAGAAAAAGCCCTTTATGCATTTTTAACATCATTTTATGACAGGCTGAACCGGTTCCAAAGATAAGCCAGCGGAGCGCCGCGCAATCCGAATCGGTTCCGGAACAAGGGACAGCCGCGTTTCTGTAAACCGGGCTTCAGGCAGGCGTGGAAAATGCCGCATTCCAGGGTGATAAGGAGCAGGATGCATCGCGGCTTTTTGAAAAAGGGAGAGCGTTGCAAAAATCATAAAGAAAACGGAGAAGGTGGAATCATTGGCAAATAAGGTGGCACTTGTAACCGGATCAAGCAAGGGGCTGGGCCGGGCGATTGCGCTCGATCTTGCAAAGAGCGGCTATGATCTGGTCATCAATTATGCGCGCAGCCGGCCCAAAGCCGAAGAAGTGGCAGCAGAAATTGAAAAGCTGGGGCAAAAAGCGCTTCTGATCAAAGCAAATGTCGGGGACGTGAAAAAAATAAAAGAAATGTTCGCACAAATCCGGGATACATACGGCAGGCTGGATGTGCTTGTCAATAATGCCGCTTCAGGTGTCGAACGCCCAGCAATGGAGCTGGAAGATCGCCATTGGGACTGGACGATGAATATTAACAGCAGGGCACTCCTGTTTTGTGCACAGGAAGCCGCTAAACTCATGGAAGAAAACGGCGGGGGGAAAATTGTGAGCCTCAGTTCGCTCGGTTCGATCCGCTATATCGAAAATTATACGGCGGTCGGTGTGTCGAAAGCAGCGCTTGAAGCTTTAACCCGCTATTTGGCAGTTGAGCTGGCGCCGAGTATTTGCGTGAATGCAGTTTCGGGCGGGGTCCTCAATACGGATGCGCTCAAGTCTTTCCCGAACCGCGAAGTACTGCTGGAAGACGCGCGGAAACATACGCCGGCAGGAAGAATGGTCGAGGTCGAGGATATGGTGAACGCCGTACGCTTTTTAATTTCGGATGAGGCATTTATGATCCGCGGCCAAACGATAATCGTGGACGGCGGCCGCTCGCTTCTTTTAAGTTGAGTACGCCAATCTTGAGTTCCTTTATTTTCCAGTTTTTATGATAAGGATAAATCGTTGCACCTCTGGTTACATTAATACCCGTGGAGGTGATAACGATGGCAAACAACAACAACTTCAAAAAGGCTGCCAAAGGAAATTTTGGTTCTGAATTTGCCAGCGAAACGAATGCGCAGGAAGTAAGAAAGCAAAACGCGAAGTCTGCTTCCGGCCAAGGTTCTTTCGGTTCTGAATTTGCAAGCGAAACGAACGCACAGGAAGTAAGAAAACAAAACCAAAAAGCTGAAGCGAAAAAATCGCAAAACGCTGGACAATTCGGCCAGCAATAACCGATAGAAAGAGGTTTCCCGAACGGGGGCCTCTTTTTTCTTTTTATGGCTGCGGTGTTCGACAAAAGAAGTCAAAGGATTTTGCCCTCCCATCGAGAATATGTGTAAATGAAAAGTTCAATTCATCCTTTAGGGGGTAAAAAACTTTGATGGAAGAATTTAATCGGCTTGTCGCACAGCAAATGGACACGATGGATAGGCTGCTGTTTTTGCAATCGGAAATGGAGAGATGCAACGAAGTGAAAAGCGAACTATTGAAGTTGCAGGAAGAAACAATGGCGGAAGATATCCTTGATGAAATCGGCCGGATGAATAAAGAATTGCAGGAAATTGAAAAAGTTTTTGAATCGCAGACGGTTGAACTGATCCGAGTTTACCACAGTTCAAAAATTTGCACATAAACAATCCTATTTCAAATAGGATTGTTTAGTTTTAATCGCGTTCAGAAACCGTTATAATAGATAGAAAACAGATCGATTGATTACATAAGTTTTATTCCGGCACGTAGTGGGCACAGGTTTACATATAAACAATCATGAAAGTGGGCATGAGATGATGGGAATCCCGGCAGAAGGTGATAAAATCCAAATTCAAAGCTATAAGCATAACGGCCATATTCACCGGATATGGGAAGAAACAACCGTTTTGAAGGGCACGAAAAGCCTAGTGATCGGGGGAAACGACCGGACTTTGGTAACCGAATCGGATGGCAGGACATGGATTACGAGAGAACCTGCAATTTGCTACTTTCATGCCGACCACTGGTTCAATATTATCGGCATGATCCGTGAAGACGGCGTCTACTACTACTGCAACTTGGGGTCGCCGTTTGTTTATGACAGTGAAGCGTTAAAATATATTGATTATGATCTCGACATCAAAGTCTATCCGGATATGACGTTTACGCTGCTGGATGAGGATGAATATGAATACCATCGCAAAAAAATGGGCTATCCCGATGTCATCGACCATATTTTAAAGCGGAACGTGGACATTCTCATCCACTGGATCCGGCAGCGGAAGGGCCCGTTCAGCCCCGACTTTATTGATATTTGGTACGAACGCTATCTGACCTATTTGCGTTAAGCAAACCGCCTGTTGAACGCCAACAGGTTTTTTGTATGCGTAAATTTTGAAAAAATGAGGGAAATAAATGGTACGTTTTGTTTGCTCAGGAGGTTCAATGCATGGGTAGTGTGAAAAGATACATGAAATTTGTAAAGCCGTATTGGTTTCAAATCGTTGCGACGATCATCATCGGGATCATCAAGTTTGCGATCCCGCTTTTAATCCCGCTTTTGATTAAATATGTGATCGATGATATTATCGGCAACCACGGGCTTTCACCGGATGAGAAGCTACATAAGCTTGTTTGGGTGATGTCGGCCATGCTTGCCATTTTTGTCATCGTCCGGCCGCCCGTTGAATATTACCGGCAATATTTTGCGCAGTGGACGGCAAGCAAAATCTTGTATGATATCCGCGGCCGCTTTTTTACCCATCTTCAAAAATTAAGTTTCCGGTTTTATGCCAATACACGCGGAGGGGAAGTCATTTCCCGGGTGATTAATGATGTCGAGCAGACGAAAGATTTTGTCATTACCGGGCTGATGAACGTCTGGCTCGATATGACAACGGTTCTGATTGCGATTGTCATGATGTTTATGATGGATGCCCGGCTGACTTTAATTTCACTCGCCGTTTTTCCGTTTTATATTTTTTCGGTCAAATATTTTTTTGGCAATTTGCGTTTTTTGACGAGGAAACGGTCGCAAGCGCTCGCAGAGGTGCAGGGCTATCTCCATGAGCGGGTGCAAGGCATGGCTGTTATTAAAAGTTTTGCCATTGAAGACCATGAGCAGAAGCAGTTTGACAAGCATAACCACAATTTTCTGGAAAAAGCATTAGCGCACACAAGCTGGACAGCTAAATCGTTTGCGGTTGTGAATACCATTACCGATATCGCGCCGCTTTTCATTATTTTTGTATCCGGCTATCTCGTGATTAAAGGCAGCCTTACTGTCGGTACGCTCGCGGCGTTTATCGCTTATATTGATAATTTGTACAGTCCGCTCAGAAGGCTCGTCAATTCCGGCACGACGCTGACGCAGGCGTTCGCTTCAATGGACCGGGTGTTTGAACTGCTGGATGAAAAATATGATATTGATGACCGGCCGGACGCGGTGGAGTGCAGGAATGTACGCGGCAATATCCGGTTTGATGGTGTCGAATTTCGGTATGATGATGAAAAAGAGCCGGTGCTGAAAAATATCAATCTTGAGATCAGGGCAGGGGAGACGGTTGCCTTTGTCGGGATGAGCGGGGGAGGTAAGTCTTCCCTTGTGAGCCTCATCCCCCGGTTTTATGATGTGACAAAAGGGGCCGTTTATCTGGACGGCCAGGATATCCGCACGTTTAAAGTGCGAAGCCTGCGCGATAAAATCGGGATGGTGCTGCAGGACAATATTTTGTTTAGCGAGTCGGTGAAATCCAATATTTTGCTCGGCAATCCGCAGGCGACGGACGAGGAAGTCGTACAGGCGGCAAAAGCAGCGAACGCCCATGAGTTTATTATGAATCTTGCCGACGGATATGAAACAACGGTGGGCGAGCGGGGTGTTAAATTGTCCGGGGGGCAGAAGCAGCGGATTGCGATTGCGCGTGTATTTTTGAAAAACCCGCCGATTCTCATTCTTGACGAAGCGACATCCGCGCTTGATTTAGAAAGCGAGCATTTGATTCAGGAAGCCATTGAAAAACTGGCGCGCAACAGGACGACCTTGATCGTTGCCCACAGGCTGTCCACCATTACCCACGCAGACCGCATTGTCTTAATTGAAAACGGAGAGATCAAAGAAACCGGCACCCACGAACAATTAATGGCAAAACAAGGGCTCTATTACAACCTATTCCAAATCCAACAACTGGATGATTAGAAAAGCGGAGGCGACTGTACAGCGGCGTACGGATTTTGTAGTCTTCGACCGAGATAAAGGAAACACGATGAGCCGATAGGCGAATCGATGCCCGCTTATCGAAAGGAGAAGACGTAAAAATCCGCTAGCCGCTAGGAGCCGGAGCTGGACAAAGAAAAGCGGAGGGCGCTCGCTCGTCGGCAAAAAATGGAGGAGATCCCGTTTAAAAACGCGGGGCCTCCGTTTTTTTGTCAGGAAATGAAACAAAATTTCTTTTATAAATATAATAATAAAAATATGTTGAAATATTGTTTCAAAGTGCATATAATAGTATCAAAGGAGGGATGCATGATTGCTTGGATTTTCAATATACTTGAATGAAGACTGGTCAGAAGAGAAGGAAGCCTGCATTCACCGAATGGCAGCAATTGGAATGGAAGGGATATTTACATCCTTACAGCTACCGGAAGATGACCCGTCCCAATATCGGAAAAGGCTTGCTCCGCTCTTGGAGTCTGCAAAACAGAATGGGATGAAAGTGATGATCGACGTCTCTGGAAACGTGCTCCGCCATATCGGGCTGTCCATTGATGATCCTGCACGCATTATTGAAAGCGGTATCAATGGCCTGCGCATCGATGCCGGTGTCAGCTGGGAACAGGTTGCCCGCCTGTCGAACACGATGACGGTCGGATTAAACGCCAGCACATTAACGGAACAGGATTATGAGCAGCTGAAACAACATGACGCTGATTTCAGCCGTCTGGAGGCCTGGCATAATTATTACCCGAGGCCCGGAACCGGACTGGATGAAAATTGGTTTTACGAAAAAAACAAATGGCTGAAAAGCAAAGGATTCAGCATTACGGCATTTGCACCCGGCGATGGAAAACTAAGATTTCCTTTATACGAATCCCTGCCAACATTGGAAATCCACCGCCATCAAAATCCGCTGGCAGCCATCTGCTCGCTGCTAAGGGATTATGCGGTTGACCATGCTTATATCGGGGATCCGGGGTTAACGCCGCAATCCCGCAGCCAGATCAGGGAATTTTTTTGCCATGATACCATACTGCTTCATGCAACCGCTGCAGGGCCGAAATGGCGCCCGTATATTTTCAAAACCCACCGGAACCGGCTGGATGTGGCAAGGGACGCCATCCGCAGCGAGCAGTCGAGAACATGCAATCAAAAGGACGATATCGGGCCTGAAAACAACATTCCCCGCCACAAAGGGAGTATTACGCTCGACAACAACCTGTACGCAAGATACAAAGGGGAATTGCAAATCACAAAGCGGAGCCTGCCTGCCGATAAAAAAGTAAACGTTATCGGGCAGATTGCCGGCCGCGACTTGCTGCTCCTTGATTTTATTGGTTCGGGTACACGGTTTAAAATGACGGACAATGAAGGTGAAAACGAATGGACTTAGAAAAACTCGCCACAGAACAGCGCAACGAAAAAACAATGGATCTTGATACGTTGTCAACAAGGGAAATTTTGCAATTGATGAACGAGGAAGACCAAACGGTTCCAATCCGTGTTGGGAAGGAACTGGCACAAATCGAAAAAGTGGTAAAAGCTGTTATCCGTTCTTTTAACCAGGGTGGACGTTTGATCTATTGCGGAGCAGGTACAAGCGGTCGGCTCGGTGTTCTCGATGCTGTCGAATGTGTACCGACATTCAGTGCGGACCCTTCCATGGTGCAGGGGCTGATCGCAGGCGGCAGTGCGGCAATGACGGTTGCCGTTGAAGGGGCGGAAGATTCGAAAGAGATGGGGGAAGAAGATTTAAAGCACATCCATTTATCGGAAAAGGATACAGTAGTCGGTATTGCGGCAAGCGGCAGAACACCGTATGTGATTGGCGCGCTGGACTACGCGAAAAAAACCGGTGCTGTGGCGGCGTCGCTTTCCTGCAACAAAAATGCTGAAATCAGCCGCCATGCCGATATTCCGATCGAAGTGGAAACCGGGCCTGAAGTATTGGCGGGATCAACCCGGCTAAAAGCAGGCACCGCCCAGAAACTCGTATTGAATATGATTTCAACTGCTTCAATGGTCGGAATTGGAAAAGTATACGGGAATTTAATGGTGGATGTAAAGCCGACAAACGCAAAACTGGTGGAGAGATCGAAATCGATTATTATGCAGGCTTCCGGATGCAGCTATGAAGCAGCTGAACAGGCTTTTTACGCAGCCGGCAAAAATGTGAAGCTGGCCATTGTCATGTTGTTAACCAATCTTTCCAAGGAAGAGGCAGAGGAGAAAATGGCACAGGCAAATGGTTTTATTAGAAAAATCGTTTAAACCGGGGGATGAAAAAAATGACCGAAACGAAAGAACAAAGACTGGCAAGGGAAATTTACGAAAATGTCGGCGGCATGGGAAACGTCGAAAAGATCATCCATTGCATGACAAGAGTCCGGCTTACCATTGCGGATTACAGCAAAGTCAATATCGAAGGCCTGAAAGCGGTTGATGGCGTGCTCGGCGTCGTGGAGGATGAAACGCTCCAAGTCGTGCTTGGCCCTGGTATCGTCAACAAAGTCGCCAACCTTATGGTACAGCAGGCCGGTGTAAAACTTGGGGAAAATTTTCCGAAGGCTACGGGCCATCAAGATGCCGGGCGGTCAAACCGCGAAATGGTGGAAGCCAAAGCGGCCGAAGTAAAGGCAAGGGAAAAGGCGAAACATAAAAGTAACGGTTTCAAAAGGGCTTTAAAATCGATTTCCAATATATTTGTACCGCTTATTCCGGCTTTTGTCGGCGCCGGGATTATCGGCGGGGTTGCCGCCATTTTCCAAAATATCATGGCTGCGGACTCCTCAGCCCTCAGCCAGAACTGGGTGTCCGTTATTACGACATTAAACATTATTAAAAACGGATTGTATCTCTATTTGGTCATTTATGTCGGGATCAATAGCGCAAATGAGTTCGGGGCGACACCGGGCCTTGGCGGGGTCATCGGGGCTGTGACGATGCTGACCGGCATGGATCCGAAAAATCCGCTTCCAAATATTTTTACCGGAGATGCCCTTTCCCCTTTACAAGGCGGGATCATCGGTGTTATTTTTGCAGTGTGGATTTTAGCGCTTGTTGAAAAAAGGCTGCATAAAATTGTTCCGAATGCTGTGGATATCATTGTGACGCCAACAATTGCATTATTAGTTATCGGACTTTTTACTATTTTCATCGTCATGCCGGTTGCAGGCGCGGTATCAGGCGCTCTTGTTGGCTCGATCACGTGGGTGTTGAAAGTCGGCGGCGCTTTTTCAGGCTTTATACTGGGGCTTTTCTTCCTGCCGATGGTCATGTTCGGCCTGCACCAGATCCTCACCCCGATCCATATTGAAATGATCAATAAGACAGGGATGACACCGCTGTTACCGATCCTTGCAATGGCAGGCGCAGGGCAGGTCGGCGCGGCGATTGCTTTGTGGATCAGGTGCCGGAAAAATAAAAAACTCGTGCAGTTGATTAAAGGGGCATTGCCGGTTGGCATTATGGGCATTGGCGAACCGTTAATTTACGGTGTGACTTTGCCGCTTGGGCGCCCATTTATTACCGCGTGTATCGGCGGCGGCATCGGCGGGGCAGTGATCGCGGGCATCGGTAATATCGGCGCGATCGCAATCGGCACAAGCGGGATTGATTTAATTCCGCTGATTGCGCACGGACGCTGGCTCGGTTATATCGCCGGGTTGGTAGCCGGTTATATTGGGGGCTTCGTTGCCACTTATTTCTTCGGTATTCCAAAAGATGCGATGAAGGAGACCGACGCAGATCGTGAGTGATGGAATTGGAAGAGAATATTATTCTGCAAATTAAATCCAAATTAACCAGTCTGTCAAAATCAGAAAAAAAGCTCGGCGAGTATATTCTCAGCCACGCTGTGGAAACGGTCAATGACAATACGAGCGAACTTGCGGAAAAAGCAGGCGTCAGCCCGGCCACCGTTGTGCGTTTTTGCCGGTCGATCGGGCTGTCCGGCTTTTCACAATTAAAGATCAGATTGTATGCGGATGCCTCCGGGGGGCTGGACCGGGAAATTTATACGGATATCACACCGAATGAAGATATTGCCATGATTGCTGATAAACTGGCTTTGCGGTTTAACCAGTCGATCACACAAACTGCAAATCTTCTTGAGACCAGCTGTATTGAAAAGATAACGGCCATGGTGGATAAAAGCCCGGCCATATACGTATACGGAATTGGCGCCTCCCATGTGGCAGCTGAAGACTTCACGCATAAGTTTTCAAGAATTGGCAAGCCGGTGGTCCACACGCTGGATCACCATCTGCTCGGTTCTTCTTTGATCAACGCCTCCAAAGACTGTATGTTTGTGGCGATTTCAAATTCAGGCGAAACCAATGAAGCCATCAAGCTGACGCAGATTGCCAAACAGAACGGGCTTTTTACAGCGGGCATCACACAAAAACGGGACAGTACGCTTGCCAGTATCGTGGATGCGCCTTTGATCCACCATGGTGGGGAAGCGGTCCTGCTGCGGAGCGCGGCAACCACATCCCTGGCTGCACAACTGTTCACGATTGATGTTTTGTACTTCGCCTATGTTGCACAGCATTACCATGAAATCATGGGCCGCTTAAAAAACTCAAAAATCAATATCCAGACTTTTTTCCGCAAAGAAAACAACTAAAAACCGGCCCATAAGCCCGGCGTGAAAAGCGCAGCAAATAAAGCGGCCGTTTCGAAAAGCGGAAAATCTTTACCAAAAGTGCAAAATCTAAGGCGCACCGGCCCGGGATGAAAACAGGGCCATGCATCCAATAGGGGACGGCAGGTCTGCCGTCCCCTATTGGTCTTCCAATTCGTCAAGATTGAGTTCTGATTGTTCGTGGTGATAGGTTTGGGACACGGTGATCAATTTTTCCAGATGTTCAAGCTCTTCCTGGTAATCCACAAGCAGCGCCAGCAAGTTCATCACGTGATAGGACTGGAGATCAGCGCGGAAAGTCTCATCTTTTAAGTTCTGCAGAAAAATGTCCATCAGCTCATTCCGCTGTTTGTCAGCCGTATCGCATTTTTGCGCATGGGCTTTGACTTTTCCGAGAAACATGAGCAGCAATTTTTCATGTTCGTTCACAAGGTATTCCATTTGTTCCTGCAGCATGCTCCGGAATGTTTCTGGCAGCCCGGCAATATCCGCTTTGTATTGGTGCAGCCGTTTTAAAATAATATAGCTTAAATTCAAAATGGCCACCATTTCTTTATACAGCACCACTTTCCGCTGCCGCTCGATCCTGTTGCTTTTCCCGTAGATTTTTTCCTCTTTAAATAAAGTATACAGCTGCTCTACTTTGTACACCCGCTCTTTAATGCCGGGAAGTTCTTCTCTTAAAAGCTGGTAATCGGCTTCCTGGCGCGCTGCAATCCGGATGAATTTGAGCAGTTCTTCTGTCACATGGGTGAGACGGACATACAGCCGGGCCTCGTATTTCGGCGGCAGGAAAATCAAATTCACAAGAAACGAGCTGAAAATCCCGATAAACAATGTCGCAAAGCGGATGCCGGCCGTCTGCAGAAAATTGTCACTTGGCGTTTCCATAATGACAATCATGGTTACAAGCGCGAGGCCGACCGTATCATCGAGCTTCAGTTTCAACATTAAAATGATGATCAACACAGACCCGAGACCGACGACTAAAAAATGGTTGCCAAAGGCCATGACAAAAATGACCGCAAGCAAAGCGCCGATCAGATTGCCCTGGACCTGATCGATAATGGACCGGTAAGACCGGTATATCGTAGGTTTAATCGCAAAAGTGGCAGCGATCCCGGCAAACACCGGGGACGGCATTTTTAATAATTGCGCGATAAACAACGCAATCGTAATGGCAATTCCTGTTTTGACAATGCGGGCTCCAACCCTCATATTGGCAATTCCTTTCTTCCTTGCAAAGATATTTACATGATATGTTCCAAAAGGCTGCACTAAACTATTTCCGTCCAAAAATTTTTTTAAACCGGCAGACCCTTTGATTTTGTCATTATAACATGTTTGCCGGAAGACGTGCGTGGGATAAGACCGGAGAATTTGTCCTAATTTTGCTCGGCACGGAATATACATGAGGTAAATGAATCCAAAATGCGCGTATGAAGAGGGGAAACGATGTTGTGGCTGATTGAAAAGTATGTGCTTAGTATGGCTGCGCTCAGGCTGATCTCAGGAATGACCGAAATTTCCGCGGCCATTTTGATGCTCAAATACAATCAAGTGGAAAAAGCGCTTCTCATCAACAGTTCTCTTGCTATTGTCGGGCCTGTTGTTTTAATTACGACAACGGCGATCGGGGTGATCGGAATTTCCGATAAAATCTCGTTTGCCAAAATGCTGTGGATTCTGGCCGGGGTTGGCTGCATTTTGTACGGGATCAAAAGCAACGGGTAAGCTTTGTGAAAAGAAAGCGGATTAGGGCTGGAGTGAGCAACCGGCCAGCTTGTTGGGGGATGGTAATGCCGGGTTACAGCAGGGGATCTCGGTTTGCCGTGGGGGATCTCCGCAATCGAAAGCCCTGTTTTGTCATGAGGGCCGTAAACCCCTATGCCTTTAGGCCGGAACCTGTTGCATCCACTGGAAGCGTAATGAGGGAGGAACCCGGCAGCTCCCTGTTTTTCAAACCCTTTAAGCAGCACCCCTTTTTATTGCGGGCAAGTGCCGATCGTTTGCTTTATTTCTTTAAGCAGATGCCGGATTTCGCCACCTTCCATCAGGTTGACATGGATTTCTTTCAATGCCGTTTCCTTGACCGTCTCCATCATCTTTTCCCCGGATCCGTCTTTTTCGATCACAGCCCAGTTTCAGGTTTGGTTCAGCACCCAGAACGTATACTGCAGCTTCGGATGGCTTTCGGGGAAACTGAAAATCAAAGCATAATAAATGTCAAATCCGCTGTCAAAAAATTGCATCACACCGCGAATATAATTCTGCTCGTCTATCTTTTGCGACAAAGAGACCCTGTAACCTTGCTGCACCCCGATCTTTTCGATTTCCTCCAAAATGTATTCCATAAATAATTTCACGTTTTTTCCTCCTTGCGTAACAGGTAACCATATCCTTCCCGTAATGGGCTGCAGTATTCGTTTGGGCAAAAGAATAAAATGTTTGCTTCCGGATAATCTAACAGAGCAAAAATTGAAATCCGGGGAGGATATTATGGCAAGCAAACAACCTTCTGTAATGACAGTGGCAGCAATCGGCTCCATTCCATTAATTATGACGCTTGGCAATTCGATGCTGATTCCTGTCCTGCCGAAAATGCAGTCTGAACTTCACTTGACTTCCTTTCAGGCAAGCTTGACGATCTCCGTTTTCTCCATTGTGGCGGCCGTGTTCATCCCGGTGCTCGGCTATCTTTCCGACCGCTTTTCCCGGAAAGCCGTAATTTTGCCGGCATTGTTTTTATACGGGGCAGGCGGCATTCTGGCGGGAATCGCAGCCGCTTTGTTTTCCCATGCTTTCGCCTGGATCCTGGCAGGCCGCACGCTTCAGGGAATCGGGGCAGCCGGTACAGCACCAATCGCCATGGCCCTCACTGGGGATCTGTTTAAAGGCGATAAAGAAAGCCGGGTGCTCGGCCTTGTGGAAGCCTCAAACGGGTTTGGAAAAGTGCTGTCTCCGATATTAGGGGCACTGATCGCATTGCTCGTATGGTACGGCACGTTTTTTGCTTTTCCGGTAGTGGTCGCTGTCTCCATTTTTTTAACATGGGTCTTTATTAAAGAAAAACCAAAAAAGAAAGAACCACCTGGGCTCGGGAAATATGTAAAAGGACTTGCCGGTGTGTTTAAAGACGACGGGCGGTGGCTATGCACTGCTTATCTTGCAGGCGCGACATGCTTGTTTACCCTTTTTGGTATTCTTTTTTTCCTATCCAATGTGTTGGAAAAAAGTTATAAAATTGACGGTGTGATGAAAGGGCTGATTCTGGCGATTCCGCTGCTTGTCATGTGTACCACATCTTATATTACCGGCAGCAAAATCGGGAAAAACCAGCGCTTGATGAAAAAACTGATTGTCACGGGCTTCTGCCTGATGACCCTTTCTTACGCGCTTCTTACGTTTTTCAGAGGGCTTTTTCTGTTTATTCCGGTCCTTGCCATTGGCAGCCTCGGCACCGGGTTGATTTTGCCGTGTGTCAACAGCTTTATTACGAATGCCGTTGGAAAAGAAAAACGGGGATTTGTCACGTCACTGTACGGATCTGTCCGGTTTCTCGGGGTGGCTGTCGGGCCGCCGGTGTTCGGGAGGCTGATGGCGTGGTCGCGGCCGGGGATGTTTATCTCGATTGCCTGCTTTACATTTGCAGTCGGGTTACTGTCGTTATTATTGATCCGCCCGCAGACTGAAAAAGGCTCATCCGGCGGGGAAGAAAAAAAGAAAAGAAGCCGGCACACCATTTTGGAACCGGTGGGCGGCAGGTAAACGGATTTTTCAAGAACGGGATGGAATCCGGATGCTGGTAATTTTTTCAATTGGGATGATAAGAGTGGTTTGTGCATGAATTGCCGGCATCGATCCTGGCCCGTTTATTTTTTTCTCCAGCCTAACGGAAGAAAGGGAAGCTTTAAGTAAATGGCTTGAAAGGAAAATTGATAAATCCAGCCGACAATTCTGGTTGACACATATTGGCAAATGACGGCTTGTACGACAATTTCCCAGTCGATCACATACGCCGTCAGAATAAAAATGAGCCCGTTGATGATAAAAAGTGGGGTGGCCGGATTGACGCTCCTGTATTTGGAAATGATGAGGGCAACAATGCCGATGCCGCCGTTGGAAACACCTTGCCGGAGCAGAATGCCGATGCCGATGCCGAGCAATACGGAGCCTAAGGCAAGGTCAAGCCATTCGTTATGGAATGGTGTTTCCCATAAAAATGCGGAAAGATTGACCGAAACAGATGTAACCGTAATCCCGAGAAGCGTACCCATTGCACTGGCAGCACTTAAAAAGTACACGGCGAATACAAGCATGGAGGAGTTCAGCATCCAGAGTGCAATGCTAAGAGGGATGCGGAACCAGTGGTGGAAAAGCACTGTAAGCCCCCCGGCCCCGCCTGATGGGATGGCATTCGGGAATAAAAATACACCCATTGAGTAGCCTTGAAGGGCAGCCCCGGCCATAATCATCAACAATTTTTTTACATTCCGGCTATGTTGCTTTTTCAAGAAAATCATCCCTCAACTGAATGAGAATGCCTTACAATTTACTATATGCTTGTACAATCGGCCACATGCCGGTCTTTCAAGAAAGTGCGAGGGGTGCATCAGGAAGCTCATCCGCTGCCAATGAAAAGCACACTTTAGAGAAAAACCCTCCGTATGTGGAGGGGGATTCTGGCTGTGCGGCTAAAGCTGGTTCTTTTTTACTGGCGGGCGCGGTTTGCGTCATGCGGCCGGGAGGGACCTCTTTTGAAACGGGAGAGAAGGAGTAAATGCCTCTCTCGCACGCTCAGATATCCTATGCCAGTTTTCTGAAACGTGAGAGAAGGCCGGCGCTTGTCTCTGCAGAAAAACACGGCCACTCCTGATGTTGTGTTGCCGTGCCGAACCGGGATTTAGCCGTTTAGCATGCTGAACTCTCCAGGCCGTTCAGTTACAGCTATTACGGCTTTTTATGAGGCTGTTAAAAACGCAGCAGCAGACGGGGAGTGGCGCGGGTCATAAAGCGCCATTCCCCGGGTTAGTGGGTGCCGGGCAGGGGATAAACAGAACGGCTGTCTGAAAAACTGTTCGCTTGTTTGGGCGGTGCCTGCACGGGGCCGCCCATAATCCGGTTCCGGATTTTGTTGACGAGAGTGGCAAAAGATTCGCGGTCTCTTTGCCGCGGCCTTGGCAGTTTCACCGGGACATCTTCAGCAATGATGCCGTCCGACAGCAGGACGACCCTGTCGGCTAAAGCCACGGCTTCTTCCACATCATGGGTTACAAGCAGGGCGGTAAAACTGTTTAATCTGCGGATTTCTTCGATCAGATTTTGCATTTCCAGCCGGGTCAATGCATCGAGGGCGCCGAGCGGTTCGTCCAGCAACAGCAGTTCCGGCTGATGCATAAGCGCGCGTGCCAGCGCCACCCGCTGTTTCTGTCCGCCGGATAATTTGCCCGGCCACTCATCGGTATAGTTTTCAAGCCCGACATGTTTTAATACTTCGATTGCTTCCTTTTTGTGATCGCCATCCAGACCGAGGACAACATTGTCGATCACCCGCTTCCACGGCAACAGTCGCCCGTCCTGAAAGACCATGCACGATTTACTGTTCAGATTTCCGAGCGGTTTCCCGTCGATCAGAATCCGCCCGCCGCTCGGCTTTTCCAAACCGGACAAGAGCCGCAAAAGCGTGCTTTTTCCGCAGCCGCTTTTGCCGACAATGGCGATAAACTCCCCCCTCTTGACCGATAATGTAATATTTTTCAAAACGTCCCTGTTTCCATAGCGTTTTTCTAAATGGTCGAATTGCAGGAAGCTCTCCATATTTGTCCCTCCGATTTCAAGATTGTTCCTGGTAACTGGTATGCCATTTCAGGCATCTTTTTTCAAAAAAGCGGGCGATAGCATCGGACAATTTCCCGAAAAGGGCATACAGTAGAATGCTTAAAAGAATGACATCCATTTGCATAAATTCCCTTGCCGTCATCGCCATGTATCCGATACCGGATGTGGAAGAGATGGTTTCGGCCACGATTAATGTAATCCACATCACGCCCAATGAAAACCGAATGCCAACCAAAATGGAGGAAAGGGAGCCCGGGAAAATGACATGGGCAAACATCCGCCAGCCCTTTAATCCGTAAATTTTCCCCATCTCAATTAATCCATTATCAACGGACTTGATGCCGTGGAAAGTGTTGAGGTATACCGGAAATAACACCCCCAGGGCAACGAGGAATATTTTCGCTTCTTCCCCGATCCCAAACCACAAAATGACAAGCGGAATTAACGCCAGATGCGGAATGGTACGGAGCATTTGGACAGAAGTATCGAGCAATAATTCGCTTGTGCGGAACAGCCCGTTCACCAAACCAAGGATAAAGCCGATGCTTCCGCCAATCAGAAAACCGGTCACAGCCCGCAGCAGACTGATCCAGACATGATGCCCGAGCTCGCCGCTTTTTGCCAGTTCCACTGCCGCAATCAGGACATCTGAAGGCGCCGGCAGAATTTTTGGTGATACGATGCCTTCTTTTGCAAAAATTTGCCAAATGATGATGATCACGGCCGGGATGCCCCATGGAATCAGTTTTTGGATGAAAAAGCCGGTAAAATGTTTCACTTTCCTTCATCCTTTTTGAAATGGTAAATATTGTCTTTTACATTCACTTTTTTCGGGATCAATTTCAGTTCGTAAAATTTGTCGGCGATCTGTTGCTGTTCTTGGATGATTGCCGGGGTAAACGGATCGAGGCCGTATTCCCTTCTGTCTACTGCGATTTTGATCGCTTTTTGGTCTATACCGAGGGCTTTTGAAAGTAATTCCGTTAATTCGGCAGGGTGTTCATTTGCCCAGGCACTCGATTTTTTTACTTCATCGAGGACGATTTGGACGATTTTTTCATGTTTTTTCAAATATGCCGGAGTGGCGAGAAAATAATCGCGGTCCGTCGTATATCCTTCTCCTGTTACAAGTGTCCGTGCATGGCCTGTTACTTCGGCATCGGCGGTAAACGGATCCCATATGACCCATGCATCGATTGTGCCTTGTTCAAAGGCGACTCTGGCATCCCCCGGTTGCAGGTAAGCCGGCGTGATATCCTTGTACGAAAGGCCGTTTTTTTCGAGTGCTTTGACAAGAAAATAATGGGAACTGCTTCCTTTTGCAAACCCGACTTTTTTTCCTTTCAGATCTGCCACGGAACGGATTGTGGAATTCTTTTTCACCAAGATGGCTGCACCTTCGTATTTTGATTTTCCGACCCCGACATATTTCAGATTGGAACCGGAAGCTTGTGCAAAAATCGGCGGCGAGTCCCCCGTCCTGCCAAAATCAATATTTCCGGAATTCAAGGACTCGAGAAGCGCTGTTCCGGACTGGAATTCGTACCATTCCACCTTTACGCCGAGCGGTTTCAGCCTTTTTTCCAAGGTGCCGCTTGCTTTTAAAATCAAAAGCGGGCAGTTTTTTTGATAGCCGATTTTAATTGTATTTTCAGATTTCACTGTCTGTGCAGTTTTGTTTTCTTTTTTTCCATGATTGGAACAGGCTGCTAGTAAGGCGAAAACAAGTATGAAACTAAATAACATGAAACATACGCGTTTGTTTAAATTTTTCATCATTGAAAAAACACTTCCCTTCATTCCATATTCTCTTTGGCTGTTCACAACTTGCGCAATATTCTTTATAACATATACACAAATTTTAAATAGGTACCTGTCCCGGTTAAAAAATCATAAAAACGGTTGAAAGCAAAAAAGCCCAATTATCATCAAATGAGGAATAAAGTTCCAATGGTATCATTTAAGAAGGGAAGGCCGGGAATGCTGCTACACCGGCACAGACAATGATGGCGATTTTTAATGTAGTGCTTTGGGGAGCAGTGCAAATTACCTTAGCGAATAAGGTTTAAAAGATGCTTACACGTTAGGAATGGATAAGGCCTGTCACAAATGGGGACCTAAACAGCCGTGGTTAAAAACGCATACAAAGTTACGGGTCACGGGTGATTTAAAACAGCCTCTCATCATCTGAGAGGCTGTTATTTTAGTTTTTGCATTGGTCTAATAGTTTTACTAGGTTTCTATAAGCCATCCAAAAACAAAATCCAGATATCCCAAATACAATGATACATATTGCAAATATAAAAATTACTAAGTCCATTGTTTTCGCCTTCCAAAAAAATGATTATATAAAATAAACTGAAGTTTTTACGTCAAGCCCGGGCACCATTGCATAATGGAAGCTTTTTACAGCAGACAACAGAGCCGCGATATTTTGTTCATTTTATATAGTTTATATCTTTTAAATTATAACAAAGTAAAACTTCTGTTTAAAGATAATAAGCGTTATAAAAAGTTCCCCATATCTATCACGGTAGTAGTTAGAATGACCCTGTCCCGAAATGGGGCAGGGTCATTTTTAAAGGATTATCCTTTTAAATGTGAAAAAGCATGATCGACGGCTTTGATTGTTTCTGCGATATCTTCTTCCGTATGCGCGGTTGTGAGGAACCAGGCTTCATATTTTGACGGGGCAAGGTTAATGCCTTGCTCGAGCATCAGTTTGAAAAATTTCCCGAACAACTCGCCGTCGGATGCTTCAGCCTGCTTGTAGTTTTCGACTTTTTCGCCCGTAAAGTAAACGGTAAAGGCGCCGACTACGCGGTTAATGGTAATGGTGACGCCGTGTTTTTCAGCTGCTTCCAAAATGCCTTTTTCAAGCATGGCACCGAGACGGTCGAGGTTTTCATACACGCCCTTTTCCTGGAGCACTTCAAGGCAGGCAATTCCGGCAAGCATTGAAGCCGGGTTGCCTGCCATGGTTCCGGCCTGGTAAGCAGGGCCGAGCGGTGCGACTTCTTCCATAATGTCTTTGCGGCCGCCGTATGCCCCGATCGGCAGTCCGCCGCCGATGATTTTGCCCATGGCGGTTAAATCCGGGGTAACGCCGAGCATGTTTTGCGCGCCGCCGTACATAAAACGGAAAGCGGTGATCACTTCGTCGTAAATGACAAGGGCGCCGGCTTTGTGCGCCAGTTCATTAATGGCTTCCAAAAATCCCGGTTTCGGCGGCACAATGCCAAAGTTGCCGACAATCGGTTCAACCAGTACGGCGGCAACTTCATCGCCCCATTTTTCGAGTGCCTGTTTAAAAGGTTTCACATCATTATAAGGGACGGTGATGACTTCGTTTGCGATGGCTTTTGTTACGCCGGCTGAGTCCGGCATGCCGAGCTGCGACGGGCCTGAACCCGCTGCGACAAGCACGAGGTCAGAATGGCCGTGGTAACAGCCTTCGAATTTAATGATTTTGTCGCGGCCCGTGTAGGCGCGGGCAACGCGGATCGTTGTCATGACCGCCTCTGTTCCCGAGTTGACAAAGCGGACTTTGTCCAGGGACGGGATCGCTTCTTTCAGCATTTTTGCGAATTGCACTTCATACGGGGTCGGCGTGCCGAACAAAACGCCGTTGTCGGCTGCTTTTTTAATGGCAGCAGCAATATGCGGATGGGCAAAGCCGGTAATGATCGGGCCGTATGCCGCCAGATAATCAATGTAGCGGTTGCCGTCCACGTCATAAAAGTACGCGCCTTTTCCCCTTTCCATGGCAACTGGGGCTCCGCCGCCCACCGCCTTATACGAGCGGGACGGGCTGTTTACGCCGCCGACAATATGCTCAAGTGCTTCTTTATACAAGATTTCAGATTTTGAAAAATCCATTTATCGTTCCCTCCTCATTGGCATTGGCCAATTTCACCATTCTATTGTAGCCTTCCATTTTCTTCCCGTAAAGACTGTCATAACCCGGTCGGCGGAGGCATACAATGAAAGGACAAACTTGAAAGGCGCCGGGGGTATCGGGCATGTTTTATTTTCTCGGCATATTGGTTGTCCTTTGTATTGTAATGAGCCTGCGCACCTTGTTTTATCCGACGTCCTGGCGCGCGAAGCAGCTTTCATTTGAACGTTTCCTTTTTCTTGCTTTTACCTACACCAATATCATGATCGGGTTCGGGTTGTTGTTTTTACTGCTCGATATGATGGGATTTCAAATTGCGCTCCATCACGGAAAGCTGTTGGAAGGGCATGATTTTCACACGCTGCTCGATTATATGTATTTGAGTGCTGTCACGCTGTTCTCCGTCGGGTACGGGGATATTGTGCCGATCGGGGCTGCGCGGATTCTTATTATCATTGAAGCGTTAATCGGCTATACCATCCCGGCGGCGTTTGTCGTAAGATCTGCTTTTGACTCGGAAAGAAAATAGCCTGGCAGGAGGATTCCCACATGCCGGCAGTTGTCTGCCAGGGAAGATTAAAATGTGGCCGGTGCCTATTTTTGCGGCCGGGGCGGCTTTTGTCCACGCGGATTTGCCGTGGGTTCATAGTGTATATTACCTCCTCAAAAAAATAACGATATCTTTGAGCCGACTTGTTCGGTTTCTTTTTTTATGGCAATTTTTACGAATTCGTGATACAAAACTAATATATGGTTTTACGGGAAAGGGCAGATTGAGAAAAATAGCGTGGTTGCGTTTATATACGGCTGATCCATTAAATTGATGTGGTGGGGACAAGATGAGAATTTACACAAGGTCTGGTGATAAAGGGACGACATCGCTCGTTTACGGGGTAAGAGCAGCGAAAAACGATCCGCGCGTGGAAGCTTACGGAACAGTGGATGAGGCGAATTCGGCGATCGGCGTTGCACTCAGTTTTTTGCACGGCGAACAATTTCCGGAAAAAGAAGAAATAGAACAATGTTTTAGCAGGGTCCAGACAATGCTGTTCCATGCCGGTGCGGAGCTTTCCACGCCCGAGGGAAAAGAAGTGCACTGGAAATTGAAACAGGCATATATCGATGAACTTGAGGCTTTGATTGACAAATGGGATGGAAAATTGGAACCGTTAAAAACCTTTATTTTACCGGGCGGGCATCCGGCAGCAGCGGCGATGCATGCGGCGCGCACAGTTGCAAGAAGGGCGGAGCGGGCAAGTGTTGCGGTCAATGGTGTAAATCCGCTTGTGCTGTCGTTTTTAAACCGGCTGTCCGATTTCCTGTTCGTTGCGGCAAGATATATCAATTACTGTCTTGGGGTGAAAGACCGCCCGCTCCAACCGCTTGAGGAATAGCAAGGGTGTGTGGTTATACATACTCCCGACTGAAAAAAGGCATCCTAATGAACGGGTTTCCTTCTTTTTTGAGCCCCAAAGAGCGCAGAAAAAGCAAATTACCGGCGGATTGATTCGCTAATTTGTTTGACAAAACAGGGGTTTATTTTGTAAACTCTTTATAAAGATTATAAATTAAGAATGATAATTGTTAGAAAAGAGGTGCATGGCGGTGTCCGAGCAACAGTTGAATAAAGCACTGGAAACCTTGAAACAGTCGGGCGTTCGTATTACCCCTCAACGTCATGCGATATTGGAATACTTAATTGAATCCATGTCACATCCAACCGCCGATGAAATATATAAGGCTCTTGAGGGAAAATTCCCGAATATGAGTGTGGCTACCGTTTACAATAACTTGCGCGTTTTTAAGGAAATCGGATTGGTGCAGGAACTGACCTATGGCGATGCTTCAAGCCGTTTTGATTTTGTCACATCCAACCATTACCATATTATTTGTGAAGACTGCGGAAAGATTGTCGACTTTCACTATCCTGGCCTGGATGAAGTGGAACAGCTTGCCGCGCATGTGACCGGTTTTAAAGTAAGCCATCACCGTATGGAAATTTACGGTACCTGTCCGGAATGTATGAAAAAGCACAGTTACCTGGAAGCAAAATAAAGCGCAAATGCCGGCGAAATGGTTCGTCCGGTTCTTTTTTTGCGGCTTTAAACCGGGACCTGATAAACCGCAAGCAAGGTTTTTAAAAAGTTTTAGCGGTGCAACTTTATACACTTTTATGCAATAAATCCGGCTCTTCTTTCGTTGGGAGGCCGGATTTTTCATTAGTATTTATGCAATCGGTCAAAAATCCATTAAAATTCTGCTGCCACCCGGCCGGAGATGTTTAAGAAATTGGCAAGGGCCGGGTTTTGGTCTTCCTTCCGGTACGCAATGGACAAAACGGCATTTAACGGGTGCCCTTCAATCTCCCTGTACACAATATCGAGATTAAATAATTTTTCGGCTGTCCGTGGTAGCACCCCGATTCCAATTCCGGCTGTCACAAGACCGACGACCATTTGGTACTCGGTGGCTTCCTGGACGATTTTCGGGCTGAAATCGGCGTCCTTGAAAAGAGACAGAAATTCATCATAAAGGCCCGGCCAAATATCACGCGACACAACGACAAACGGGACGTCCGCCAGATCCTCGATGCGGATTTTTTCCTTTTGGGCAAGCGGATGGTTTTTCGGCATTGAAAGGGCAGCCGCACCTGTCTGGATCTCAGCCGTTTCAATTAAAGGATCATGAATCGGCGGATGCAGCAGGCCGACATCGATTTCTTTCCGATGCAGCGCCCGAATCTGGTCCGGGGTTGACAACTCATGAAGGGAAACGGCCGTTTTCGGATATTTCAGCCGGAATTCCCGGACGATAGCCGGCAAAATGTCATAAGTCGCCGAACCGACAAAGCCGACTACCACATTCCCGAATTCCCCCCGCTCAGCCCGCTGTGCATTTTCCACTGCCCTGTCCAGCTGCTCAAGGACCTGCTTGGCCTCTTTTAAAAAAACTTTTCCCGGGATCGTCAGTTCAACATGACGTTTATTGCGGATAAAAAGGTCCACCCCGATTTCTTCTTCCAGCTGCCGGATTTGCTGGGAAAGCGGTGGCTGGGTCATTTGCAGCCGCTCTGCTGCTTTTCCGAAATGTAGTTCTTCCGCGACCGTTAAAAAATAATGAAGATGGCGCAGTTCCATCTGTATTTCCTCCTCCCTCATTGGGATTAATATTTATTATATATTATTTATAGCACAATAATATATTTTAAACATTTCCTCGTGTGGTGTAAAGTATAGATAGAAACAAGTTCGCTCAGCCTATAGATGAACGTTTTCCCCTGTAATAAACGGGGGAAAGTTCAAAATAGGGCTGTCCTTGGGAGTGGGAACTGTGGAAAAAAAGAATTCAAATCCAACCAATACGACGAAAAAAACAGCTGCAGACCTGGTTGTCGATTGCCTTGAAAAGCAGGAAGTGCCGTACGTTTTCGGCATTCCGGGCGCAAAAATCGATGCCGTATTTGATGTCCTAAAAGAACGCGGCCCGGAATTGATTGTATGCCGCCACGAACAAAATGCCGCTTTTATGGCCGCTGCTATCGGGCGTTTAACAGGAAAACCGGGTGTCTGCCTGGTAACGAGCGGGCCGGGGGCTTCCAACCTTGCCACCGGGCTTGCTACTGCGAATACGGAGTGCGATCCTGTCGTTGCAATCGCAGGAAACGTGCCGCGCGCAGACAGACTGAAAAAAACGCACCAGTCGATGGACAATGTATCCCTGTTTCAGCCGATTACAAAATACGCAGCGGAAGTGGTTCATCCGGATACAGTGCCGGAAGTGATGACAAATGCATTTCGTTCTGCCGCTTCAGCACAGGCAGGGGCAGCTTTTATCAGCTTCCCGCAGGATGTGCTGATGGAGCCGGCGTCTGTCAAAGCTTTGGGTCCGCTTGAAAGCCCGGAACTCGGGAAAGCAAATGAAGAAGCGATTAAAGAAGCTGTAAAAGCGATCCAGCATGCCAAATTGCCGGTCATTCTGGTCGGGATGCGTGCGAGCCGCCCGAAAGTCGTGAATGCGGTCCGGTCCCTCCTGAAAAAAATCGCGTTGCCAGTTGTTGAAACATTCCAGGCGGCAGGCTTGATTTCAAGGGATTTGGAAGACCGTTTCTTCGGCCGCATCGGCTTGTTCCGCAACCAGCCGGGCGATATTTTGCTTGAGCATGCGGATGTGGTGCTTGCGATCGGTTACGATTCTGTTGAGTACGATCCGAAGTTTTGGAACAGCGAAGGGGAAAGAAAAATCATCCATCTCGATGAAATCCGCGCCGATATCGATCATGATTACCAGCCGGAAATCGAACTTGTCGGTGACATTTCAGCGAGCGTTGACAGCATCAAAGAACAGCTGGCCCGTTTAAATATGAGCAGTAAGTCCATGGAACTTTTGGAACATCTCCGCAACCAGCTGAATTTGCGCGACGAACCATCGGAAAAGGCGGATAAAAATCTTGTGCATCCGCTCCAGTTCATTCATGATTTGCGTTCGTTGATTGATGACCATGTGACCGTGACATGCGATGTCGGTTCCCATTATATTTGGATGGCGCGCCATTTCAGGGTATATGAACCGAACCGCCTGCTGTTTTCAAATGGCATGCAGACGCTCGGGGTTGCGCTTCCGTGGGCGATTGCCGCAACGCTTGTCAATCCGGATGAAAAAGTAATATCGATCTCCGGAGACGGCGGCTTCCTGTTCTCCGCCATGGAACTTGAAACGGCCGTCCGTTTAAAATCACCGCTTGTGCATATCGTCTGGCGCGACGGCACGTATGACATGGTGGCGTTCCAGCAGCAAATGAAATACGGGCGCACATCGGGAGCAGACTTCGGCCCCGTTGATATTGTAAAACACGCGGAAAGTTACGGCGCAAAAGGCTTGCGGGTGAATGCACCTGATGAGCTGGTTTCTGTACTGAAGGAAGCGCTGGACTCAGAAGGCCCGGTCGTGGTCGATGTCCCGGTTGATTATAGCGACAACCTGGAACTGGCGAAAAAACTGCTGCCTAACCAATTGGTATAATCACTTACTGCGGCGGGCAGCTGCTATAACTTGGACTCAGCCGGCACAAATTTTTCAGGATACGATAGAAAGAAGGGGTTTACCATGCGTACTGCTGCAGAAAATCAAAATACAGAGCAAATTTTAACAAGCCGGACCGATGAAGTATACCAATTGTCCACGATGACATCGCTTCTTGACGGCGTATACGAAAGCGACAAGACGTTTGCTGAATTAAAAAAGTTCGGCGATTTCGGCATCGGCACTTTCAACCATTTGGACGGGGAATTGATTGCCTTTGACAATGCGTTCTATCAGCTGAAGGACGGGACGGCAAAACGTGTACAGCCTGAAGACAAGTCACCGTTTTGCTCGCTTGCACATTTTTCGGAGGATATCACCTATACAGCTGAAGGTCCTCTAGCAAAACCCGAACTGGAAGACTTGATCAAAGATCTCGTCCGCAGCGAAAATTTATTTTATGCCATTCGTGTGGACGGTGTTTTTAAAAAAATGAACACAAGAACCGTCTCCTACCAGGAAAAACCGGTTCCCATGACGGAAGCGGTGAAATCCCAGCCGGTTTACTCGTTTGAAAATACAAAAGGAACGCTTGCTGGTTTTTGGACGCCGATGTTTGCACAAGGAATCGCGGTCGCCGGCTTCCACCTCCATTTTATTGACGACAAACGCACCGGCGGCGGCCATGTCTTTGACTATGTGCTTGACTACGGGACGATCCGGATCAGCAAAAAAACGCATATGCATCTGGAACTTCCGGAAACAGACGCTTTTTTAAATGCGAACCTTTCCCGCGCCAATTTGGCAGAGGAACTGGAAAAGACAGAAGGCTGAACGAAGGCGAAGACGGCCCGCATCCGGCGAAAACCGGATGCGGGTTTCTTCAAATTGGGCGGGGCTTGCCTGACTCCGGCAACCTAGGCTTTTTCATCTCCACCCCGCCTGTCACTTCTGCAATCGCTTACGATTATATGATTCGTCAAACGCTTTTCCCTCAAGCTCAGGATCCAGTGTCAGCGGCTCGTTGCAATGCATGCAAATATCTACCCGGCCCAGCATTTTTGTCGGCTTGCCGCAGCCCGGGCATACAACCTGCACCGCTTTCGTCGAGAGCATGCCGATCCAGAAATAAACCACTGTGCTCAATAAAATAAAGAACAGGCCGAACAGCATAAAAAGGGTTACAACAACCGGATGCGCCCGGAAAAACAGCCCGATATACATGACGATAAATCCGGAAAAAATCAAGCTTAAGGCAAATGTCCGAATTTTATTGATTTTGCTTGAATACTTTGCCAATACCATTCCCCCTTTCTTTTAATATAACATAACTGGCGAAAAAGGAAGGAATGCAATATACTGAAATTTGTTTCGAAAATTTGCAGGGGATTTCCCGGGATTTGCAGAAATACGTTCATAGAAAGCATGATGGAGGAATGACGCATGAGAGACATTTTAAGGCCGATTTACCAGGAAAGGGCAAGCCTTCCAAATACCCTTTCTGTCCTGTATATTGAAAAAAAGCCGGATGAAGATGCCGCAACCAATTTGTTCGACGCCATTCTCTTCATCATTGTCAAAGAGCAGGACCAGCCGCTCTACGTCAAGCATTACCGCTATGAAGACAAAAAAGCCGCCTTATATGTCGTGGCAGAGAACCAGTTGAAAGAGTGGATGCTGTACGGGACAAACAGCAATATATTTGAATGGATTACAGAAGGGCTGATCTTATTTGACCGGAATGAGTACATGGCACGTTTAAAAGATGAAGTAAGGGATTTTCCGTTTCATGAACGAAAGGTCAAAATCGGCACGGAATTTGCCAAATTGATCCGTCGGTATTTAAACGGGAAAGACTTCTTCAAACAGCGCCAGTACCTCGATGCCTATAATCACATCATTCACGCCTTGCACCATCTCGCCAGACTCGCGGTGATCGAAAACGGCTTTCACCCGGAAATAACCGTCTGGAACCAGGTAAAGCAAATTGATCTGCAAATCTTCAAGTTGTACGAAGAACTGGTAACAAGTGAAGAGTCGCTGGAAAAGCGCCTTGAACTGCTCTTTCTTGCGAGTGAATTCCACATTTATTCGAAGACATCGTTTGGCGCGCAGCATTTACTGGAACTGATGGAAGAACGGGAAGAATGGACAATTGACGAACTGCTTTTCCATCCAGGCCTTCAATCGTACAGTATTGACTTGCCTGTTCTGCTTGAATTTTTAATTGAAAAAAATATGATCGAGGAAATTACAGTGCCGACAAAGGGGCCTGAAATCTTCCATAGACGGTACCGGATTCCAAAAAAACAATAAAAAAATATCAAATTTAGTATTGACGCATAATAAATAACTTGGTATAGTTATATACGTCGCTGATGAACATGAAAGAGCAACGACGAAAGACGAAAAAAGTTATTGACAAAGACTTCGTTATGATGGTATAATAATTTAGTCACTGTCAAAACGGATTGTTCCTTGAAAACTGGACAAAACGAAACGTCAAATTCTTTTTGAGCTTTTATCAAACATCTTTACTGAGAGTT